>CABUZD010000019.1 GCA_902495945.1 uncultured Collinsella sp. | reverse complement strand
GCCGGAGGCTTTCAATTTCAATTGGTGCGGCGTATAGGATTCGAACCTATGACGTTCTGATTCGTAGTCAGACCCTCTATCCAGCTGAGGTAACGCCGCAGCGCGTTATTCATAATGCCACCGCCCCTAGGTCGCGTCAAGAAAAAATTCTCTTAAAGTCAAAAAAATTTTTAGCCGCACGCATCCAAGCAACGGAAAAGCAGGTAGATGGCTCGCGCCTGCCCAAATATTTTTCCCCTCCCCCATGTTGTTGCCCCACATTCAAAAATGGGACGCTTGTAGCGCTTTGCACGACGCTTTTGGGACCCAAGGCACTTCCTAAAATGCCCCCGACCGATAGCCTCGTAAGTAGGAAGGGCCCATGACGGCATCCGTTGATCCACGCAGCGACTCATGGGTCGAAATGAAAAGAACGCACACGAAAGGACGAGGACCTATGAAGATCACCAAGAAACTACTGGCGGTATGCGTCGCCGCTCTTGCCCTGAGCATGGCCCTCATGGGCTGCAACGGCGGCACAAGCTCTTCCAGTGGCGGGAGCGCTTCCAAGGGCACTACCGAGCAAAAGGAGTCCAAGAAGCCCGCGGACAACCGTATCGACTTCACCTGGTTCAAGGCCTCTGTGCCCGAGGGCTATGACGTCTGGTCCGACAGCGGCGACGGCGGCTTCGTCGGCAGCATTTGCTTCAAGAATGTCGACGAGAGCGATAAGTCCATCTCCTTTGATGTTGAGTCCGACGACGCCGAGACGCTCGTTGCAGATGAAACCGAGAGCGACGGCTACGAAGCAGGTGAAGATATCAGCATCGGCAAGTACACCTGGAAGACCGTCAACTTCACCTGGAACAAGACACCGAGCGTCGAACTGATCTCCGAGATTCCCGATACCGGCCAAAGCGTCGTTATCTACCTGTTCATGACGACTCCCGACGACCCCGCCGTCAAGGCATTCCTCGAGTCCCTCGAGTTCCCCGAGAACCTCGAAGAGGCGCATAACGAGGCCAAGAACATCAGCATTGCCGACCTCTGCAAGGAAAACGGCCTCACTGAGTACAAGCCGGGAAAGTAGCCCCGCAGTTCATTTGTGTACGACAGACGTTGCTCCACACAACGGTCTGTAAGGAAAACGGAGAGGGTCGAGCAAGAAAGGACGAGAACCCATGAAGATCACTAAGAAGCTATTGGCGGTATGCGTTGCGGCTCTTGCCCTGAGCATGGCCCTCATGGGCTGCAACGGCGGTAGCTCTGCAAAGCCTGCTGGCAGCGACGCCGGCAGCGCCCCCAAGCAGGCGACCGAAAAGAAGGAGTCCAAAAAGCCCGCCGACGACCGCATCGACTTTACGTGGTTCAAGGCTTACGCACCCGAGGGCTACGACGTATGGGCGCGCAGCGGAAGCGATGGCAATGTGTCTGAAATCCTCTTCAACGGCATCGAGGATAGCAACAAAGTCATCTCCTTTGGCGTAAGCTCCACGAAGGACGCCGAGACGGTTGTCACCAACGACTCGGCCCGCGATGGCTATGAGCGTGGAGAAGACGTGACCATCGGCCGGTATACCTGGAAGACCGTCAACTTTACGTGGCACAAGACACCGAGCATGCACCTCGCGACCGATATTCCCAACTCCGGAAGAAGCGTCGAGATCACTCTCTTTATGGCGACCACCGACGACCCCGCCTGCAAGGCATTCCTCGAGTCCATTGAGTTCTGCGAAGAAGATCTTGAGGAAAAGAAGCTTGAGGCCAAGGACATTAGCATCAAGGATCTCTGCGAGGAGAACGGACTTGTCATCTCCGGAACGAGAAAGTAGCGCCAAACCCGGCATGACGCCACGCGCAGAATAGCACGCAGGGCAGCGCGAGCGCGCGAGCAGGGCCCGATTCCCGCTTCCCCCGGAATCGGGCCTCTTTTTGTTTTGGCCGTCTTCCGCGTCAAAACGTCGCAAGCCGTGCGCAAACAAAGGCGGCGGAGCCCCATGGCCCCGCCGCTCATCATGCGATATGTTTGCAAGAGACCTTACGCCTCGGGCTCGATCTTCTCGAGACCACCCATGTAGGGACGCAGAACCTCGGGGATCGTGATGGTGCCGTCGGCGTTCTGGTAGTTCTCCAGAATGGCGGCCATGGTGCGGCCGGCCGGCAGGCCGGAACCGTTGAGAGTGTGCAGGTAGCGCGAACCCTTGAAGTTCTCGGGGTCGCGATACTTGATGTTGGCGCGGCGAGCCTGGAAGTCACCGCAGTTGGAGCAGGAGCTGATCTCCTTGTAGGCGTTGTAGCTCGGCAGCCAGACCTCGACGTCGTAGGTCTGACGGGCAGAGAAGCCCAAGTCGCCGGTGCACAGGCTAATCACGCGATACGGAAGGCCCAGCTGCTGCAGCAGGTACTCGGCCTCGGCGGTCATGCTCTCGAGCTCCTCGTCGGACTCCTCCGGCTTAGCGAACTTGACCATCTCGACCTTGTCGAACTCGTGCTGACGGATGATGCCGCGGGTGTCGCGACCGGCGGAACCGGCCTCCTCGCGGAAGCAGGGGGTGAAGGCGGTGTAGCGGCGCGGCAGGGTGTCGGCGTCGAGGACCTCGCCGGCGTGCAGGTTGGTGAGCACGACCTCGGCGGTGGGGATCAGGAAGTTGTCGCCCGAGACGTGGTAGGCGTCGTCCTCGAACTTGGGCAGCTGACCCGTGCCAAACATGGTCTGACGCTTGACGACGATAGGCGGCCACCACTCCTTGAAGCCACGGCTCGTGTGCGTATCCAGGAAGAAGTTGATAAGGGCGCGCTCCAGGCGGGCGCCGGCGCCACCGAGAACGGTGAAGCGGCTGCCGGAGAGCTTGTTGCCACGCTCGAAGTCGAGGATGTCCAGATCGGTGCCCAGATCCCAGTGCGGCTTAAAGTCGAAGTCGAACTCGCGCGGGGTGCCCCAGCGGCGACGCTCGATATTCTCGTCCTCGTCCTTGCCGTACGGCGTGGCCTCGCAGGGGATGTTGGGCAGGTGAGCCATGAAGTCGTACTGCTCCTGCTCGAGAGCAGTACGACGCTCGGCCAGACCGTCAATCTTCTCGTTGACGGCGCGCACGGCCTCCTTGGCGGCCTCGGCCTCGTCCTTCTTGCCCTCCTTCATCAGGGCGCCGATCTTCTTGGACTCGGCATTGCGCGTAGCCTGGAGCTCCTCGACCTCGGTGATGACGGCACGGCGCTCGTCGTCGAGCTCAAAGAACTTCTCGCGATCCCAAGACGTCTGGCGGTTAGCCATGGCGACATCGATGGCATCGGGATTCTCGCGAACAAACTTGATATCAAGCATTAGATCCTCCGGCGATATACATTCCATTTAGGTTGCAACCTTGTACATGTATGGGCAAGTATATACTTATGAGCGTTTACGACCCAACTCAACTACGCAAGAAGGCACCCAATGGACGCAGTTTTTTCCTTTTTGTTTGGCACCCGCACCGGTTTTGCCATCCTTTTCGCCGGCGGCATCCTGTTATTTGCGATTCTTGCCTTTGTAATGGAGAAGCGTACCCATAAGATGTACGTCGACCGCGGACCCAAGTCCGAGGATGAGGAAGACAGCTTCTGGGACTAACCTGCCAAAAAGGGACAGGTTTATTTTGGTCGGTTTTATCTGGGCAAACGCAAGCGCCCCGCAACTGGAATTGAGCAAGTTGCGGGGCGCTTTTCACTAAAAGGACAAAACCGCAGGAAAAACCTGCCAAAATAAACCTGTCCCTAAATGGCAGGTTTTACTGAAGGGTGGCGTCGATTGCCTTGACCAGGGCGCTGCGCATGCCGGCGTCCTCGAGCGCAACGACGCCCTTGATGGTGGCACCACCGGGCGAGCATACGGCATCCTTCATCGCCGCAGGGTGCTGCCCCGTTGCAAGCTGCAGCTTTGCCGTACCTAGCACCATCTGGCTCACAATGCGATACGCATCGGCGCGCGGAATGCCGTGCTTGACGGCCGCGTCGCCCAAGGCCTCGATCGCCATGGCGACAAATGCCGGCGCGCAACCGCCCACGGTACCGCCCACAAACAGCAGGCTCGTGTCGAGCTCGACGACAGTGCCAAGCTTACCGAGCAGGTCGAGCACCACGGCACGCTGCTCGCCGTTGAGCGTAGAGGACTTCTCGCAAGCGATGACGCCCTCGCCCACCGAAACCGGTGTGTTGGGCACCGTCGAGATATGCGCGACGCCCGGCAGGACCTGCTCCCACTTGGCACTGTCCCAGGTCCAAGCAACCGACAGAACGACTTTTTTGGCAAGAGCATCCTTGAGCGGGGCGAATATCTTCTCGATCATATACGGTTTGACCGCAGCGACCACGATATCGGATGCGGCGACAACCTCGGCGGCATCGTGGCAGGCGACCATGCCGCGCGCCTCGCAGCGCTCAACCAGTGCGTCGTAGCGACCCGCGCAGGCGCACATGTCGCTCGCAGCTACACCGGCAGCGATCCAGCCATCGGCCATAGCGCTCGCCATATTGCCAAAACCGACAAATCCAATCTTCATATCGCATAGTCCTTTCAGACACATTCCTCAAAACGAAAGGTATTGTCCCACGCCATTGTTTCGTATTGCCGACCTATTTGTGATACGGCTCGCCACGACTGATCTTGCAGGCACGGTAAATCTGCTCTAGCAGCACCACACGCGCCAGGTTGTGCGGCAAGGTAATGCGTCCAAAGCTGAGCATCTCGTCGGCGCGGGCGCGCACCTCATCACTCACGCCGTCCGAACCGCCAATCACAAAGGCAATGTCGCTGCTGCCTCGCAGCATAAGATCGTCGAGCCTCGCCGAGAGCTCCTCACTCGAGCGCTCTTTGCCCTCAATGGCCAGCAGGATCACATGCGCTCGAGACGGCAAGGCAGCAAGAATCGCCGACCCCTCCTTGTCGCGCGCGGCATCCACGCCGCCCGCCTTAGCTGGGTCGATATCGGCCACCTCGCGGATATCGACCTTGGCATAGGCACCTAGGCGCTTGGTGTACTCAGCGCACGCGTCCTTCCAAAAGCGCTCCTTGAGCTTACCGACGCAAACGACGGTGTATTTCACGCGCGTCTACTCCTTCGAATCGTTTTGAACTTTGCCGGCGGTCAGCATCTGCTCGAACATCGAGGCCGACTGCGAAAAGTCGTTCGGCAGCACGACCGTCGAGGTTTTACCCGTGCGAGCGAACTCCGTCATCATCTCGGACCACTGCGTAAACATGAACAGTTGGTTGGCCTCGTCATTGCCGACACCCGTCTCCTGGATGATCTCGAGCGAATCTTTGATACCCAGCGCGATGGCCTTGCGCTGGTTGGCGATGCCCTCGCCCGCCTTTTCCATTGCCTCAGCCTCGGCGGTCGCCTCGGTAACGCGCTTGATGCGGTCGGCCTCAGCGAGCTCCTGTGCCGCAGCGCGCTTGCGCTGGGCGGCGTTGATGTCGTTCATGGAGTTCTCGACCTCGGTCGGCAGTGCAATCTTGGTGATGAGCGTCGACACGAGGGTGAAGCCGTAGGCAGCCATCTGCTCGGACACGGTGGCATTGACGTCCTTGGCGATGTCATCCTTCTTGGCAAAGACCTCATCGAGTGTGTAGACGGGAATCGAAGAGCGCAGGGCGTCGGTGATGAAGTCACGCATCTGGTCGACGGGCTCCTGCAGCATATAGTAGCTCTTGTAGATGCCCGAATCTGCCGGGCCGGCGCCCATGTCATAGCTCACGTGGTACTGAGCAGAGACCTCAAGGCCGATGGTCACGTTGTCCTGGGTCTTAACGTCGATGCCAAAACCGTTTTTCATGGTTCGCAGACTCACCGTGGCGGCCTTGCGGTCGATCACGGGCACCTTCATGTGGAAGCCCGCGTTGACGATGCGGTTAAACTTGCCCAGACGCTCGATGATCACGGCATGCTGCTGTTCAACGACGTAGCAGGCGTTGGGAAGCAGCAGCAACAGAATGATGATGGGAATCAAAAGGCTGGTAAGGGCAGCGATGATACCGGACAACAGCATGGTCTCTCCTCTGATAGGCACACGTTGGCATTAGGATACCCGCACGAAGCAGCTGTGTGACACCAACAAGAGGACCCGTGGTCAAAAAAGGCCAAATATGAGTACTGTTACCAGTTTAGTAACAGCGTATTTGGGTCAAAATCGCCTCGTTGAACCCGAGGTCTATCGAAATTACTTCATTTTGTCTCAAGGTTGAGCCAAATTAGCGTACATCTGTTGCGCAAAATGAGCAAAAATGGCTTCATGAAATGTCTCTATTTTCATGTCAGTACTCATATTTGCCACTTTTTGACCACAGGGACATCTACCGCGCGAAATCGATATGTCAAATCTGCCAAAACGGCCCATAACAAAAAAGCTCCCATTGCTGGGAGCTCTTTCAATCAATGGTGCGGGCGAAAGGACTTGAACCTTCATGGGGTTGCCCCCATACGGACCTGAACCGTACGCGTCTGCCAATTCCGCCACGCCCGCGTGCAGAAATTAGAATAACGGAGCGCCACCACGAACGCAAGAACTATTTTTGAAAAAGTTTGCAGGCATTCTCCCAAGCGGCTTGCGCGATTGTTTCGGCGTCCTCACCAGTGCGATCGACACGGTCGTTAACCAGCGCGTTTGCCGTAATGGAGATCATTGCGGGCTCGCATTCAAGACCGCGGATGGGCTCCGGAGCCATATACGGGCAATCCGTCTCGAACAAAATTCGATCGAGTGGGGTTGCCGCAAATGCCTCGCGCACGTCGTCGTTGCGCTTAAAGGTGGCCGCACCACCATAGGCGATATAGCAGCCCAGCTCCACAAAGCGCTCCATCGTGGCGCGGTCCTCGCCAAAGCAGTGCAGCACACAACCGGCCTGGGGCACGCCCACCTCACGAAGCACGTTGTAGGCGTCCACGTGCGAGGTTCGCTCCTGGTCCGTGTCCTCGTGACGCAGATGCAGCTCCACCGGCACGTTACGGCACACGGCAAGCTCGAGCTGGCGCGCCATGCAGTCAATCTGCACGTTATGGGGTGCCGGCGCGATATCGTCGTCATAGTCCATGTGGTAGTCCAGGCCGATTTCGCCAATACCAGCGCATAAGGGGTCATCGAGTGCGGCAACGACCTGTGCGTGAACGTCGTCGGTATAGTCCGGCGCGCCATACGGATGCACGCCGGCAAGATACTTGATCTGCGGGATATCCTGCATCGGCAGAATTTCGCGCACGAGCCAGTCGCTATAGTCCGTCACGCTGCGCTTGTCGGCGATGGGGTCGAGCATCGTCACCAACAGGTCGACGCCCGCGGCTTTGGCACGCAGGAGCGTCTCGGGCACATCCTTGCCCCAGAACGAAAGCAGATGTGCATGCGTGTCGGCAAGCGGCGCCAAGGGCACGGGACAAGCAACCGTCTTCTTTTTCTTGGTAAACGTCACGCGTTCGGCATTAAGCGTCATGGATTAGCTCCTGGGCCAGGCGGACAAAGTCGGCAACATCAAGCGTTTCGGCGCGCGTGGTGGATGCGATACCGCAAGCCTCAAAGGCGGCATCGAGCACGTCCTTGGCAAAGCCGTTGGCGCTCATGGAATTGCGGATGGTCTTGCGACGCTGAGCAAATGCAGCATCAATCACGTGGGCCACAAATTCGCAATCGAGTCCTTCGGGCACCACGCCGTCAACACGGTCGATACGCACGACGGCCGAGTCCACGTGCGGCGCCGGCATAAAGCAACGCGGCGGCACCTCAAAGCGACCCGTCACCTGCGCATACAGGCCGAGCTTTGCCGTATAGCCGCCATAGGTCTTGTTACCCGGCACTGCGGCAATGCGATCGGCAACCTCCTTTTGAACCATGACGACGGCGCGCTTGAGCGCGGGCATCGTCTGGAAGAACTGCAGGATGATCGTCGCCGCCACGTTATAGGGCAAGTTCGCGACAAATACCGTGGGCTCGCCGCCGGCAGCCTGCTCAATCTGCTCCGGGCCCACCTTAAGCGCGTCGCCCATGATAAAGCGGAAGTTGGCATAGTCGGCGGCGTGGGCGTCGAGCACCGGTTCGAGCTCAGGATCGGCCTCAATGGACGTAACGCACGCCGCTTCCTGCAGCAACGCAAGTGTCAACGTACCGCAACCCGGACCCACCTCGAGTACGCGCTCGTCACCTGCAAGCTCGGCAAGCTCGCAGATACGCTCGATCACATGATTGTCGATTAGAAAGTTCTGGCCCAGGCGATGCTTGGTCGCAAGGCCAAACTCCTCTAGCAGCTCCCTGGTGGCCGTGGGGTTTGCCAAAGGCGAAGTTGTCATGGTTGCCTCCTTAGCATGATGGCGGCGTCTTGAAACAAAAGGGCATGGGCCGTGGTGGCCATGCCCTTACAGCTAAACAGCAAATTGCCGATATGGCGCTCGCGCGGTCTCTACGCCAGACGCGGGAACAGCGGATCGCCCTTCTCGACGGGCTGACCACCAGCAAGCAGGCCCCAAGCGCAAATGCCCTTGAGGTCGTCGCTCGCGGCCTCGTCCTCGCAGGACAGGCGGCGCAGAGCCTCGCCAGAAGTCTGGGGCATGAGCGGCATCAGCAGGTGAGCGGCAATGCGGATGGCCTCGAGCAGGTTGTAGATCACAAACGCCAGCTCGTCAGCCTTGGCCTCGTCCTTGGCAAGTGCCCAAGGCTCGGAGTCCTCGATGTAGTGGTTGGCGGCGTGGATGAGCTCCATGACCTCGTCCTTGGCTCCACCGTAATCGAGCACGTCCATCTTGGCCATGTAGCGCTCGACCAAACCGTCGGCAATCTTTGCCAGCGGGTTGTCGAACGCATCGAACGATGCGGGCTTGGCGGGCGCGCAACCGTCAAAGTACTTGCCGCTCATGTTGAGCGAACGCGAGATAAGGTTGCCCCAGCTGTTGGCCAGGTCGGCGTTGTAGACCTGCTCCATGCGCTCGAAGCTGATGGCGCCGTCGGTGCCGGGGACAACGTCGGTCATGAAGTAATAGCGATAGCCCTCGACGCCCAGCATGTCGATAACGTCCTGCGGAGCGATGGCGTTGCCGCGGCTCTTGGACATCTTCTCGGCCTTGCCGGTCTCGGCATTGCGCACGGTCAGGAAGCCGTGGGCAAAGACGTGCTCGGGCAGGGCCTCGCCGATGGCCATGAGCATGGCGGGCCAAATGACGCAGTGGAAGCGGATGATGTCCTTGCCCACGATGTGGAACTGCGCGGGCCAGCGATAGGCCAGCTCGGCACGCGCCTCGTCGGTGTCGACACCGTAGCCGACGGCCGTCATATAGTTGAGCAGCGCATCGAACCACACGTAGGTCACGTGACCCTCGTCAAACGGGACCTGAATGCCCCAGTCAAAGCTCGTGCGGCTCACGGAAAGGTCGTTAAGGCCGCCCTCGACAAAGCTGCGCACCTCGTTCATGCGGAACGCAGGCTCAACAAAATCGGGGTGCTCGTCATAGAGCTTGAGCAGCTTGTCCTGGAAAGCGGAAAGCTTAAAGAAGTAGGACTCCTCCTGCACGCGCTCAAGCGGACGGTGGCAATCGGGGCACAGGTGCTGGCCGACGCTACCGTACTCTTCATCACCCTTCTGGACCTGCGTATCGGTAAAGTAGGTCTCGTCAGGCACGCAGTACCAGCCGTCATAGCTGCCCTTATACAGGTAGCCGGACTCCTTCATGCGCTCCCACAGATACTGCACGGCGTGATGCTGGCGCGGCTCGGTGGTACGAATGAAGTCGTCGTTGGAGATCTCGAGCTTGCTCCAAAGCTCCTTGAAGTGCGGAGCCTGGCTGTCGGTCCACTCCTGCGGCGTCATGTTGTGCTTGGCTGCAGCCTCGGCGACCTTCTCGCCGTGCTCGTCCATGCCAGTCAGGAACTTGACGTTATAGCCGGCAGAGCGACGATAGCGAGCCTGGACGTCGGCGATGATGGTGGAATAAGCCGTGCCCAGGTGCGGATCGGCGTTGACGTAGTAGATGGGCGTCGTGATAAAAAACGAAGGCTTGGTTTGATCCATGGGGTCTGTCCTCCAGAAAAACGTTGCATACAGGGGATGATTCTAACGCAAGGGCTGGATATCCTCCATCTATTGCATATCGAGCACCATGGCATAGACATCGCGCTTGCGGCGCGAGTACTTCTGTGACAGGCGCTTTGCCACCGCGGAGGCGGGCTCCCCCTCCTCGAGCGCGGCACGGATGTCCTCGCGCAGGGCTTCGTCGGGGTCGGCCGCCGTAGTGCCAACCGGCGTGATGCCGGCCTCCTCGTCCTCACTCGGCGGCGCGATGACCAGCGCGATCTCGCCCTTTACTTCGCCACGGGCACGCAGCTCCTCGGTTAGCTGGGCGGCGGATCCACGCAAGACTTCCTCGTGCAGTTTCGTAAGCTCGCGGCAGACGGCAATATCGCGCTGGGGAAAGACCTCGGCCACGGCCTCGAGCGTCGCGACGATGCGATGTGGAGACTCGTAGAAGATGAGCGCGCCGGGGACGACGGCAAGGCGCTGCAGTCGACGCACGCGGTCGCCGTGCTTGCGACCCAAAAAGCCTTCGAAGAAGAAATGCTCGCAGGGAATACCGGACGATACGAGCGCCGTGACGCAAGCAGAGGGGCCGGGAATAACCTCGACAGGCACATCCGCCTCGCGCGCCGCCTCAACCAAAGCCTGGCCGGGATCAGATACGCTCGGCATACCGGCGTCCGAGGCAAAAGCGAGGGTCTCCCCCGCCAGCAGGCGGTCGACCAGACCGGCGGCGCGGCTGGCAATCACGTTCTCGTCGCAACGAACGAGCGGCTTGGAGATGCCTAGGTGCATCAGCAACTTTGAGGTCACACGCGTGTCTTCGCAGCAGATGGCATCGGCGGCGGCAAAGGCCTCGCCGACGCGCGGGGACAGGTCGCCCAGATTGCCGATGGGCGTACCGACCACATAAAGTTTGCCCGTGCGGGCGCTGTTTTGCGTCATATCAACCTATTCAATCATGCCGCGCTCGAGCGTGCCGAGTGCCGCGCGGGCGTCCCATGCTGCAATACGCTTCTCGGTCTTCCATGTTTGGAAGAACCAGCCAGCCGCCGGCGCAAACGATGCCAGCTGGTTGGCGATGAACACGCGCTCGTAGGCATTGCGGCCCTCGGGCGTAACCGATGAGTTGGCAAAAATCGCCGCACCCGACCATTCGCCCACCAGCACGGGGAATCCGGTCGAGATTGCCTCCTTGAGCTCACGCTTGTTGCGCGAAATCGCCGTCGTCAGACCGCGGGGGCTCGTGATGTCGAGCGCATACTCGTCGCGGTAATGGTACAGGTGAAGGTCCATGTAGACATTCTTGTACTTGGCACCGCGCATAAAATGTTTCCACTCGCTGGGATGCCCCGACGACGAGAAGACGACGATCTTATCCTCGGGCATATACGAACGGACGAGCTCGTACGCATCACGATAGAAGTTGCGCAGGTAGTGCGCCGGAATGCCATCCGTCATGGTAAAGAGGCTCTTGCGTACGCTCATCTGCGGCGTATCCAACAGCTCGATGCCCAGCAGGCTCTCGGCCTCACCATAGCGATCGGCCAGGCGCTCGAGCACATCGAGCGCAACGTGACGGCCGTTGGTGGATGAATGCCACTCGGCAACAGCCTCCGGCGTGGTGGGCGAATCGTTGGAATCGCCCTGACCGCCGGGTACAGTCGCCAGATCGAGCAGTACGCGGATGTTGTACTTGGCGGCCCACTCAATAGCACGGTCGATATAATCGACGACCGAGATGTAGGAAGCGTCAGACTCCTGCGAACCAAAGGCATACCACGGCACCGGCAGGCGCACGGCGTTGAGACCGATCTGCGCCATACGACGAAAATCGTCCTCACTCACAAACGTCTCGTAATGGCGACGCATGCGCTCGTTATAGGCAGCGGTGCCCATGGCCTCCTGCAGCTCGGCTGCATTGGATGCTCCGGTCGCTGCATAGAGCGACGGGGTCACCCAGGGCTCGGGAATAAACCAGCCAGAGAGATTAACGCCGAGAATCCTCTCCATCACGGCCCCCTTCGAATCGCGCAGGTCGAGCCTGCATCGTATTGCATAGGAAAAGTATCGTTTTGAGTATACCCGCGCGTGCGGACAGGCGACCGAACGGTCTACAAAGTGGCGCAAAAGTGGGAGGAATGTCCGGGCAGACGGAGCCCGCGCATCCCGCTTTAAGGCTTTATTCCGGGATGCAGTTTCCGCAGGAGCCCTCGGAAAAAGAAAAGGACCCCTTTGCAGAGGTCCTAGTCAATTCAAGGTGGCGGGGAAGGGAATCGCGTCCGCGCGCTGCGCGGACGGACCGCTGCGGCGCTTGCGCGCCTTGCGAGCTCCGCTGGCAAACGCTCACGCGTTTACTCAGCTCCGCGCCCTCACGGGGTTCGATTCCGTGTGGGGGCCACATAAAAGAAAAGGACCCCTTTGCAGAGGTCCTAGTCAATTCAAGGTGGCGGGGAAGGGAATCGAACCCCTGACACGAGGATTTTCAGTCCTCTGCTCTACCAACTGAGCTACCCAGCCATTTGAGGTGTGCCTTGTTTCAAGGCTTGATTAGTATAACCAAGGACGCGCTCCGGTCAACCGAGAATTTTAAAAAAGTTTTTGAGCACGACATCGGTTCTATAAACCGGAACGTCAGAAGCATCAACCGGCCGCAAGAAGTTTTTCACTCAGGGCCGCACGGGCAAACTCACTTGGCGTCATCCCCTCGGCAGCCGCCCGTCGACGAATAGCCTCCTTCATTCCCAGAGGAATCTTGACCGATAGCGTTGCCGTTCCCTCACCTGAGAGTGGAGGCCGTCCATGCACGATTCCGCCAACGGTGTGTTCGCCATCCGGAAACTCTCCGCGCTCGTACGACTCACACCACGCGTCAATCATTTCATCCGTTACAACCTGACCATTAGCGGTCATATATGTCTTGCCCATCATCGACCCCTTTGCCGAGCTCGCTCGATCTCTTGCCAGAATTTCTTCTGAACCGGAGACAAGGCATGAATAATGAGCCATCCACGAATAAGTTCGACCGCAACGAGCTCCACACTCCGTCCGTCCGGAAGCCATCCAATCGCAAGCCATCTCGGCGGCTCGTCTTCCGACTCGCGACGAATGCACTCGGTAACCGCAAGCCAAGCGCTAAGCACCTGCTTTTCCGTCAGGTGCTTTTTGGCGTTGGGATGAATCTCGACATCCATGCATTTCCTCCCCCATCTTACCCAATTTCGTATGACGAAATTCCGCTGTCGCCAATTCTTAAGCCGGCACCCGTTGAAAGACAGGGGGCGAAACAATGATTGAAGGGCGTTCCAGTACTGCCCAGGCACCTGGGTGAGAGCACGCGTGCCAAGGACGAACGTTTTCGTAGCGCTCGAGGACGTTGCCGCTACGGTCGATAAAGGCGATGTCGATGGGATAGGCCATAAAGCAGGTGTGAACCGAGGAGCAGCGCGGAAACGCCATGACAAGCGGCAGTCCGCTGGCGGCAATCGGCCGCCGTCCCAGCATGCCGCGCAGACGCACGGTAAACGACTCCGCCACCACAAACTCGGCCGGCGTCCAACCCAACCTGTTGAGCGCCCGCGCGTAGGCGATATAGGACGAGACCGCGGTCACATGACCACCCCCGGACGCCATGGATCGATCGTCACCGCGCGTTCATGCGTGAGCACGGCCGGAGCCCCCAGGGAAACGCCGGCGATGCTCAGCGAACTCGGCCACGGCTCGTAGTGCATGGTGCAGGTATAGGTCCTAAACGTGCCAGAAAGAGTGAGCAGACCACCATCCGATGACGCCGTGCCTTGCTCGCTCGAGACCTCGACCTGTAGGTCATATCCCTCCATGGCATCCTGAATCTGAGCTTGAACGGTCGTGGAAGCGTCAATGGAGCTTTCGTCACCCTCCCCGCCCGGCGCCACAGCGTGCGCCAGCACGATGTCGGGCACCACGCGGTCGAAGCGCGCGACCGCGCCGGCAAAGATCATGACGTTGTACGCGATGAGAGCCAGCACGAGCAGGACAGGCGTGACCACGGCCATCTCGACCGTCGCCTGGGCACGCTCCTCGCGCAGGCCCGTGCGAATGCCCATTACGACCCACCGCCAAAAGCTCCCACCAGCGTGGCAACATCGACCGTGAGCGGGATGGAGCCGCCGCCGGGCAGCGGGATCTCCGCAAGTGTGAATACCGCGCCGCTGATGGTGCGCTCGACGTGATATTCCAAGGCCTCGCAAAGCGCTTTGGGATCGGTCACGCCCAACGGAATACTTCGCAGTTTGTCTTGCGCTCGAGAGAGACCGGCGATGTCAGACCCCGGACTCTTAATGACGTTGGCGGAATCGGTCAGTACCGGCTTTCGCAGGCGCAAGTCGCACGGTTCCAAACCCAGCGCCGCCACGGACGCCGAAACGGTATCGCCGAGCCACGATGCAATAGAGCCCAACGCGCCGCTGCCCCCTCCTAGGTCTTTAATCGTCTCGTCCATAAGTTCGTCGGCCGAACCTTGGATATCACCGTATCCCACGAGCAGCCGTCCCCAAACATCCATGACACCGTCGAGCACGCCGGCAACGCCGCCCGAGCGTTCCTTCAATGTCGAGAAAAATCGCGAAAGCACGTTGTTTTGCGCCGTCGCCTCATCGGGTGCCAACACCGCAGCAGAGATAGCACCGCGATCGCCAAGCCTGACTGCCGTGTTAAACGAAGAGTTGAGCTCGTCGGGGCTCGAGATGGCACCCGAAACCGCAAAGGCGACCACGCCGTTGCGACCGGGCGGAGCGATACGCGGACGCTCGCCCGAAAGCGCTTTAATGGCCTGGTCAAACGCATTGCCCGCACGGTCGGCCTCATCCTCGGTCTGACGCTCAAGTTCGAGTTCTTTGTTGCGGCATTCGACGTAGTCTTCCAGGGCCTCTTTGAACTAATCGAAGTGGTACTCGAAGCCGTTTTCGATAGAAGTCGAAGGCGCTGCAACGGCACCGAGCGACGAAACGCCAAAATGGCATCTGTTGCATCTGTCCTGCCCGTCATAATCAGCAACCGAGGCTAACCCGCCTGGCGACCCCTTCTTATAGTTGGGGCAACTCGTTCCGTAATGCAGATACGTCTTGCCATCGATGGCACTGGTTGGCCACGCCGCATCGGTATAGAGTTCCGTCGCTCGCACCTCGTCAGCGTTGCGCGGCAACAGCGGGATATAGGAAGTGACTTCATCTCCGTCCTCGGTTACATATGCACGATTGACCTCTGTACTCGCATAGGTGTAAAACGCCTTGCGCGCCGCCGACTCCGCCTTCGTCTCGACGCTTGAGCCCTGAGGTGCCTCGTTTGCAAGGCGCAAGCGGTAATAGGCCCTCGCGCGATCGAGCGCCACTTGCGGCTCCCATGTGACACTCGAAGCATAGTGCGGATTCTCAATATCCGAAAGCTTCGCCAAGCTCCTCGCGCGTTCCCACATGCACGAACAGCTTCCGACTGCGCCTCCGTCCGATCCACCGCAGTCGGCAAGCCAGGCGCGTTCCTTGGCCTTTGACGTTTTCTCGGACGCTTTCTTCAGTTCCTTGGCAGCATAGTCAAGGTCTTTTGAGGTGCTCTCGATGGTATCGGTCGAGATCTCTGACCCTTTGAGCGCAGCGAAGTCCGACTCGGATGTCCTGGGCACAGCAAGCGCCGTACCGGTATAGGTCACACTATCGGTATCCTGCGCCGACACCGCCTGCGTGGCACGCGCGGCAATCAGATACGGCAGAGCCGTCTCGATTTTCTGTAAGCCTTCCGATGCGCTTTTGGCAAATTTGTTGCGCGTTTTAATGATCTCAATCCCGGTGTCGACCATATTGCCGGCAACTGGTTCGGCACCCGGGATGAGGATGGCGACCAGGCCCGTCCCGATCGTGGCAAACCCCGCCAGGCCCAGACTCAAGATGCTCGCATCAACCACCGTGGCAGCCGTGTGATAGGACGACACTACGTTGGCACCCGCCAGCGCGCCGCTATCGGCCGCCACCTGGGTATCCCCGGCACGCGACATGCTCCATATCGCCGCGGTCGACGAAAACAACAACGTGAGCACCACTAGGATGACCACGGCAGAAGAAAGCGTGGTATAGGCGCTGTCTTCGATAAACAGATCAACACCGGCGCGGCCCATAAAGCCGCCTCGCTTGCGATGGCAGCTCGGACGGCGCGTCAAAACGCATCTAGACCAGAAACGCTTAATCCCATGCAGCAATCCACGAATCATAATCTCCCTCCAGCCATTCGGGACGCGATTGATACGAGACATCGACCTTGAGCTCAACGTAGCCGCCCTCGGCGGTACCACCCATAGCCTGCGCAAACGCACCGATCACAGGCAACGGCTTGACCTCGCCGGAAACGGACACGGACGAGACGCCACCCGCACCGGCCCGACCAAGCTCGATATCCCACGACAACGGCCCGCCGGCATGAAAGATCGAAACGTTGGGCACTGCGGCAAGCCGGCGGCGGGTGAACTCCTTAAGATCGTCGTCCTCCGCCGTCGTCGTGGTCATGAGCCGCGCGGTCTCGGCGGCGGCAGACTCCATGACCGCGCGCGTATAGAGCAGGCACACCGGTTGCAGTGCGAGAAGGATGAGCGTCAGAAACGTCGGCAGCAAAAAAGCGGCCTCGACCGTAGACTGCGCCCGGTCCTCGTGCGCGATATCAATACAACGCGATGTCCTTAGCGCCCGCGGCGGCGTCGATAACCGACATCGAGGCAACGCCATGGGATGCCGCCCGCTCAACCAGCGCCGCCAAGCGCCCATCGGTGCCAGCACGCCAAAGCCCCGCGATCGCCAGCACGATCGATAACAGCGCCACTGTAACGATGGCGTATTCCACAGTCGCTTGGGCAACCTCTTCACGCAGAACGCCATGCATTTCACGATCTCTCCTTTGAGCTTATTGTTTGCGGGACCAGGCGCACGGCGCGCAGACGGCACGAAGCATCGCCAGTATCCGCGGCAACCGTCACCATATCGACCCAGCCGCGCCCATCGCGCACGATGGCGCCCCATACGTTGCCCTTAATATCGAGATAGCCGCTCAGGGCGAGCTGGGCCGTTGGCACCTCGCGGTAGGCGCGTAACATATCCGCCGCCGCTTCGGTCATCGGTCGGTCCTCGGACCATGCAAGCCGGACAGCGACAGCATTGTTTGCCGATGAACCCGTTGCAGTACCAGCTCGGTCGTCGAGCGTTTGCAAGAACGTTTGTGCCGTGACGGCAGCATACGCATCGTCCGCATCTCGCGTCTCATCTTTTTGAGACGCCACCGCCGAATCTGGGCCCGAATCGGAGGCGGTCCCAAGACGCTGCTGCCGCGCGGCGTTAAGCCCCCAAAGCACCGCCGCTATCGCCACGGTCAGGCAGGCAAACACCAGCAGCACCCCGATGGGGCGCTCGCCCTCTACAGGCTGTTGATGCCCTCGCTGATCGCATCCCATAGCTCTTTAACCTTGCCCTTAAATGCGACGATGGCGATAATCGCGATCACCACGAGCACGCCGACCAAGATGGCGTACTCGGTGGTACCCTGCGCGCTCTCCTCCTGCAACAGCTCCTTGGCATGCTGGCGAGCGCGAATCGCCCGGCAAAAAGCCCAGTTCCAAGCCTTGTCAGCAACTTCGACCATCGTGTTCATGTATTCCTCCCTACATCATCCCGCCTGCTCCCAGCAGCGGGCCCAATATGGACAGAAGCAACGCCGGCAAGATGAGCGTGCCGGTGGGAATCAGCAGCTTGACGGGCGCACGTTCGATCTCGCGCTCGACCGCGGCGCGATGAGCCGCACGGATTTCGCGACTTTGAGCGGCCAGCGTCTCGGAAAGCGGGGCACCCAGGGCGAGCGCCTGCCCCACCGTGATGGCAAAGGTCTCGAGCACTCGCACGTCCAGGTCGCGCGCGGCGGCCAACAACTCGTCCTCACGCGTGCCCACGCCCACCTGCCACGCCATGCAGGCCCGCTCAAGGCGAAGAGCCAGCACTGACCGGCGGTTGGCGCAGAAAATCTCAAGCGCCGCATCAAACGAAAGACCGGCCGAAAGGCCCAAGCGCACAACATCGATCATCTCGGACACTTCGCCGAGCGACACTCGCGCCGGGCTGCCCGCTCCAACCGCGCCCTTCACTCGCGCGGTCAGAGCATCGACCACCGAGCGGCCCGCGGCAGCGACCAGCACCGCCTCGCGCTTGCAGGCCCCTGCGATCTTGCGTGCATCCGCCCGATCCAAACCCGTCGCGACAAATACACTCAGAGCGCACAGGCAAGCCGCAACTGCAACCGGGGCGCTCATAGCTCCACCCGCATAATGCGCCGGATAACCACCAGGGCAACGGCGTTGAGGGCAAGACCCAGCACCACAGCGCCCGCGCCGGCAGGCGTCGCAAGACCGCGACGAAAATCTGACGAAAGCAGCGCCAACACCGCGCACATGCCCGCCGGCATCGCCGCGACCATATGCGCAGACATGCGAGCCTGCGACGTCTTAACATCCAGGCGGCGCTTGAGCTCGATGCGCTCCCCCACCATGCTCGACGCCTCGGACAGTAAGTCGGCAAGCGGAGCACCGGTGCGCTGAGACACCTTAAGCGCCAAGGTCACAAGCGAAAGACCAGGGGCGTCGATGCGCACGAGCAAGTCATCGAGCGCGTCGGTCGCCGAGATGCCGCAATCGATCGCCGCCGCCACCCGCAAAAACTCGGTATGCACCGGCTCTTGCGCATGAGCGCCCACAAAGCGCATGCCCTGGGCCAGCGAATGTCCCGAGGCAAGCGACATGGAAAGCGCGGTAAACGCCTCGGGCATGGCCTCTTCTACATCGTGTTGCTCGCGCCGGCTCTCAAAGCCATCCCGAGCGGCGCCAACGGCAATCGGAGCAACAAGTCCCAAGGCAAATCCGAGGGGCGATAACGACACTATCGTTAGCAAAACGCAGCAGACACCGCTCGATAGCAGCAGAAACGCCAAACGCCCCGAAGCATCCTCGATCACGAGGCCAAGGCGATGCGCCGGAGCCAGCGATGCCCACGAACGGGCGATCTTTTTCAGCAAATCGTTTTCCACCAGCTCACGCGGCAGCTTCTCTGCCACCGTCTCGAGCGCCTGACGCGCCAGCTCCGCCGGCGGCACCTGCGGCACACGAGGTTCCGCCCCGCACGCCGTCGCAACAGAAAACCCTGCCAAACCCCCTACGACGAGGGGCACAGCGACCTCCATTCGTCCACCTCCTCTTGTGTGAGCGTCCCCGACCGCAGGCCTTCTGCGATAAACGGCGGCTCGCGGTCAAGCGTCCAGGTGCGCTCGGCGGCATCGAAAGTCACATAGCGCTCGAGCTCTACGCCGCCCGACGCGGCGCGGCGCACCCCCGAATACGAGGAGACGAAACGCCTGCCATCGGCGTGGCGCTCGGACATCACGATGCCGTCGAGCGCCATGGCAATCTGCTCCTCGATGAGCTCACTCGGCAGATCGATGCCATAACGTGCAAGCAACGTCAGACGCACCACGGTCTCCTGTTCTGAGCCCGCATGAAGTGTGGTGAGCGACCCGTCGTGGCCCGTGTTCATGGCCTGCAACATGTCGCAGCACTCGGCACCGCGCACCTCGCCCACCACGATGCGGTCGGGGCGCATGCGCAGGGCATTGGTCACCAGGTCGCGGATCGTCACCGCGCCCTCGCCCTCAATTGAAGCCTCGCGCGCCTCTAGACGCACCACGTGCGGATGATGCGCAAACTTGAGCTCGGCAGAGTCCTCGATCGTCACGATGCGCTCGCCGGTGGAAATCTCACATGACAACGCGTTGAGCAGGGTGGTCTTACCAGATCCCGTGCCTCCCGCAACCGCCAGGTCCTGTCGCAGCGACACCGCGCACGACAACAGCTGCGCATACCAAAGCGGCAGCGACCCCAGCCCCACAAGCTCGTCCAGCGAGCAGATGCGGTCCGAGAACTTTCGGATGGTGAGAATCGGTCCGTCAATCGCCACAGGCGGAATCACCGCGTTGACGCGATAGCCCGTTTTGAGGCGGGCGTTGACGATGGGGCTGCGCTCGTCGATACGGCGGCCAAGTGGCGAGATGATGCGGTCGATAAGCACACGGATCTGCTCATCATCCTCAAACGCATGCTCGATGGGGTGCAAGACGCCGCCGCGTTCAAA
Organism: uncultured Collinsella sp.; assembly: GCA_902495945.1. GTDB lineage: Bacteria > Actinomycetota > Coriobacteriia > Coriobacteriales > Coriobacteriaceae > Collinsella. Next base: position 2,146 of record CABUZD010000019.1, on the reverse strand, counting down.
GAAAGCCGAGCGGCAGCCGTTAATCATGATCTCGGTAACGGTGTCGTCCTCGATGAGCGGCTGCAACGGCCCCAAGCCCACCACGTCATCCAAAATCTCGTCGATGATGGTCTCGCGTTCGGACGTCGCGAGATCGGTCGGCTCCTCAACATTGAGCGCCGCCTCCACCGCGGGACGCAATTCCGAGCGGGCAAGCGCCGGGTCGATATAGGCGCTGATACGCGCCACTTCGTCGTAACCCATGCGGTCCATCACGGCGCGCTTGGTGCGTCGTTTCACCGCGCGGCGACGCCCCGCATCTACAGGCGCCGCAGCCGCTGCAGCGCCGGCAGCCTTAATCCTTGTTTGCAGGCTCATCGCCGATCACCCTCGCGCGACCAGGGAAGGCGGATACGCGGGTGTTCGGTGCGCGTTGCACGGTCGGCGACCATATCGCTCCAAGGGCCGACGGCGCACCCCAGTTCCACGAGCATCTCGCGCGTGGCCTCGCGTACGCTGGTCGCAAAAGCGCTGGTCTGCCCCACTGCCTCGTCAGCGCGCCCAAACGCCATGAGCGCGGCGAGATCCTGCCCGCCATCGGCGATACGAATCTTGGAGCTCAACGCACAGGCAATCTCAAAGCGCATGGCGACGTCCTCGTCTGCCCCGCGCGCACCGAACCGGTTGAACACGGCGCTCATGCGCGTGCGCGGCACACCTACTCGACTCGCCAGTTCAATGACGCGCGACGCCGACGTCGCGGACGACACCGCAGCATCGCCAACGACCAGGCAACGGTCGCTCGCCGCCACCGCAGCCGCCACGGCGTCGCCCCAAAAGACCGAGGTATCGATAAAGACCACGTCGGATTCGCGACGCAGAACATCAAGTAGTAGCTCCACCGGACGTGCCATGAGCTCGGCTTGCTCGGGCGCCGCGACGGGACCCCAGAGCGTAACGCCCGGCGCCACGCGCATCGATGCGGCCACGATATCCGGCTCGGCAAGCGCGCCCGCCGCCGACGGCTCGATAAGTGCCGCCATATCTCGCGGAGCATCGACGCCTAACAAGTCGTAAAGGTTTCCAAACATCAGGTCCAGGTCGAGCACGGCGGCACGCAAGCCCAACAGCGACGATGCGTGTGCCATGGTGGCAACGATCGTCGACTTGCCGCAACCGCCCGAACCCGAAATGGCGCAGATGACCGGAGCTCGATGCTGCGGAGCGGCAGCGTCTGCCGGCGGCATCGGAGGCGGCGGAGCGGGCGTCGGTGACAGCGCCCCCGTCTCCCCCGCCGCAACCACGCGCTGCGTCCAAGCCGGCATGGCAGCCTGTTCGGTCTGCGAGGCAGGCTCGTTCTGTGTAATCTGCTCATGCTGCATCAGCGACAACTCGCCGCACCCGGCAAAGCCCTCAACTTCGTCGAGTTCATCCGCCAGATTCACGCCGTGCACGTATCCCATATCTACAGCCGGGGAGTCGCCAGCGTGCTGCACTGGCCCTCCAGCGTCATCGTATACAAGGGGGTTCCGGGGGCGCCGACCATGCTCGGCTTCCGCTTTTCCATAATCATCAACACGCGGGCCTCTTGTAGCGCGAGGCGCCCCGGGTTCCCTATCAACAAAAGCATCGGGCTCAATCGTCATGCGCCGATCGGAATCAACCGCTCCCTCGCCCGCGCGCCCGTTGCCGCATATACTGTGCGCAGCGATGACCTCGGTCGCCCCCGCGCGAAACAACCCCTCGATATCCGACGGATCGAGTGCTTCTATCAACACGACCACGCGACTCACGCGGCCTTCGGCCGTCAGGCGCGCAACAGTCTTGCGCACATCTTCGGTATCAAACAGAGACGCCGCGATGATGGCAGCCCCGCGGCGCGACGGAAACGCCCGAGCCATGGAAATCAGCCCGTCCAGGTCACCCACGCGAAGCACCTGTGCACCCGCATCACGGCCCTCGACTTCCCGCTGCAACAGCCCGTAATCGCCGCACGCGCAGCACGCAAACCAGATCGCCTTCATCGCTCGTCGCCTCCGCTCTTTTTGCCGCGCGCCGTGGCGGGAATCGTCAAGCTGACCGTTCCCTTGCCCGAGGCTCCCAGCAGTTCCTTGACGTCTTCGGGGTCAGCCGCCAGCGTCACCCATTCGATCTTGCCCTCGCGCGT
>CABUZD010000018.1 GCA_902495945.1 uncultured Collinsella sp. | reverse complement strand
CGTATCCCGAATTAAGAAATAAAAAAAATAGACCACCAACCCTGATCCCGCGACGGCTTGCCGCCCGTTCGATGCAGACCGCGATGGCTTTGTGATGGGCGAGGGCGCCTGCGTGCTCGTGCTCGAGAGCATGGAACATGCGCAGGCGCGCGGTGCGCACATTTATGCCGAGGTCGTGGGCTACGGCAACACCGATGATGCCTATCACATCACGAGCCCTGATCCCGAGGCTGCCGGCATTGCCCGCGCGATATCGCTGGCGGTGACCGAGGGCGACGTCAGGCCTTCCGAGGGCCTCTACATCAATGCCCACGGCACATCGACCAAGCTCAACGATTCGTCCGAGACGGCGGGCATTAAGCGTGCGCTCGGCGAGGACGCGGCGCGCGCCGCGCACGTCTCGTCGACTAAGTCGATGACCGGCCACATGATCGGTGCCACGGGCGCCATCGAGGTCATGGCCTGCGCCATGGCGCTCGAGCAGGGCGTGGTGCCGCCGACCATTAACTACCACACGCCCGATCCCGCCTGCGATCTTGACTACACGCCCAATCGCGCGGTTCGCGCTGACCTTACCTGGGCGCTTTCGACCAACCTGGGCTTTGGCGGACACAACGCCGCCATCGCGCTGCGTAGATATACGAGGAGCTAGAGCATGGATTCCAAAAGACTTGCCGAGATAGCCGATGTTATGGAGGACCGCGGCCTCACGCGCGTACGCGTTGAGGAGCCCGATGGCACCGCGGTCGAACTCGAGCACGCGAGCGCCGCACAGCCGGTTGCCGTGCCCATGCCCATGCCGAGCGCTATGGCCGCTCCAGTTGCAGCTCCCACAGTCGCGCCTGCCGCACCGGAGCCCGCCGCGCAGACACCTGCCGCCGCACCGGAGCCCAAGGGCACCGAGGTGACCGCTCCCATGGTCGGCGTTTTCTATGCTGCCCCGGCGCCGGGCGACGAGCCGTTTGTGCACGTGGGCTCTAAGGTCAAGGCCGGCGAGACGCTCTGCATCATCGAGGCCATGAAGGTTCTCAACGAGGTAACGGCAGAGGCAGACGGCGAGGTGCTCGAGATCTGCGTGGCCGACGGCGACCTCGTGGAGTTCGGCAGCTGCCTCATGAGGATCGGATAGGTGATATCCATGAACAAAGAAGAGCTCAAGAAGCTGTTACCGCATCGCGAGCCGATGCTTTTGCTCGACGAAGCCGAGCTGGTGGGCGACGAGGCCCACGGCAAGATCACGATTACGGGCGACGAATACTTTTTGCAGGGGCATTTTCCGGGAAACCCGGTGGTCCCCGGCGTGATCCAGTGCGAGATGCTCGCCCAAAACTGCTGCGTGCTGCTGATGGGCGATGAGGAGGCGCGCGGCGCGACGCCGTTCTACACGAGTCTGGACAAGGTGCGCTTTAAGCGTCCGGTGCGCCCGGGCGACACGGTTGATCTGGTGTGCACCATCACGCGTGCGCGCGGGCCGTTCCGCTTTGCGACGGGTACTGCGAGCGTCAACGGTGAGGTTTGCTGCCGCGCCGATATGTCTTTTGCACTCATGCACGAAAGTTAAGGAAGGCTTCATGTTCGACAAAGTGCTCATCGCCAACCGCGGCGAAGTCGCGGTCCGTGTTATCCGCGCGTGCCGCGATATGGGCATCAAGACCGTCGCCGTTTATTCCACGGCCGATGCGGACGCGCTGCACGTGCAGCTTGCCGACGAGGCGTATTGCATCGGCGGTCCGCGTCTTGCCGAGAGCTACCTCAACGACGATGCTGTGCTCACCTGTGCCGTAAAGTCGGGAGCTAAGGCAATTCATCCCGGCTATGGCTTTTTCTCCGAGAAGGCGAGCTTCGTGCGCGACTGCGACAAGTATGGCCTGGCGTTTGTTGGTCCTTCGGCCAAGGTGATCGACAGCATGGGCGACAAGGACGCCGCACGTCGAACGGCTGCCGCGGCGGGCGTGCCCATCGTGCCGGGCTGCGATTTGCTCAAAAGCCCCGAGGAGGCGACGGCCGAGGCCGAGCGCATTGGCTGCCCCGTGCTCATTAAGGCGCGTGCGGGCGGTGGCGGTCGCGGCATTCGCAAGGTCGAGCGCGTGGAAGATGCGGCAAAGGCGTTCATCGAGGCGCGTGCCGAGGGCGAGGCCGTCTTTGGCGATGGCGAGTGCTACATGGAGAAGTTCGTCGCGCCGGCGCACCACGTCGAGGTGCAGATTATGGCCGATAAGCAGGGCCATGTGTTTTCGCTCGGCGAGCGCGAGTGCTCGGTGCAGCGCCGTAACCAAAAGCTGATCGAGGAGAGCCCCGCGCCGTGCCTCGACGGACACGACGACATTCGTGCTCGCATGCACAAGGCGGCGCGTGACCTGGCTCGTGCCGTCGGTTACGAAGGAGCCGGTACCATCGAGTTCCTGTATTCGGACGACGGCAATTTCTACTTTATGGAAATGAACACGCGCTTGCAGGTGGAGCATCCGGTTACGGAGTTTGTGACCGATACCGACTTGGTCAAGTGGCAGCTGCGCGTGGCAGCCCGCCAACCTCTGCCCTTTGAGCAGGAGGACATGCCGGTCCGCAACCACGCCATGGAGTGCCGCATCAATGCCGAAACGCCGGACTTTCTGCCGTCATGCGGAACGGTCACCGCGTTGCGTGTGCCGGGTGGTCCGCGCGTGCGCTGGGATTCTGCCATGTTTACCGGTGCGAAAGTTCCGCCGTACTACGACTCCATGCTCGGCAAGCTCATCGTGTGTGCGCCCACGCGTGACGGCGCCATTCGCAAGATGCGCTCGGCCCTGGGCGAGCTCGTGATTGAGGGCGTGAGCGAAAACAGTGAGCTTCAGCTCGACGTGCTGGCAAACGACGAGTTCTTGTCGGGCATGTATCACACCGATCTGATGGGGCATCTCTATGCTGATGAATAGAAAAGCGAAGACGGTCAATGTCCTTGAGGGGCCGATAACCGAGTCGTGCGCTGAGTTTCCCGCGCGCCACGTGTTTATCAAGTGCCCGGAGTGCCGCCGTGTGATCGATGAGGCACGCCTGCACGACAACCTCGAGGTCTGCCCTCGTTGCGGCAAACACTTTCGCGTGAGCGGTCGCGCGCGCATGCGCATGACGGTCGACGAGGGCACGTTTGAGGAATGGGATGCCAATCTGGCATCAGAGGATTTCCTCTCGTTTCCCGGCTATGCCGATAAGCTCAAGGGCGCGGTCGAGCGCTCGGGTGAGCACGATGCTGTCGTGTGCGGCAAGGGCAAAATCTGCGGTTGCGATACGGCGCTCTTCTTTATGGACGCCAACTTTATGATGGGCTCGATGGGTTCCGTGGTGGGCGAGAAGATCTGTCGCACATTTGAGCATGCGACCGAGCTGGGATTGCCGGTTGTCGGCTTTACCGTTTCGGGCGGTGCGCGCATGCAAGAGGGCGTGACCTCGCTTATGCAGATGGCCAAGATTTCTGCGGCGGTTAGGCGCCACAGCGAGGCGGGCGGTCTGTATATCACGGTGCTCACCGACCCCACGACCGGAGGCGTGACCGCGAGCTTTGCCATGGAGGGCGACATTATCCTGGCCGAGCCTGATGCCCTGACGGCATTTGCCGGCCCGCGCGTGATCGAGCAGAACATGCACAAGCGCCTGCCCAAGGGATTCCAGCGCTCCGAGTTTTTACTGGAGCACGGCTTTTGCGATGCCGTTGTTCCGCGTGGCGAGATTGCGCTCACGGTAGGCGAGCTGCTGGCACTGCACGAAGGGCACGCGCCCGGCCTGGGGGCACCGCATGAGATCGTGCATACGGGTCGCCGCGGCAAAAAGCTGGGACACTTGTTCAAGCGCTCGGCCGCACCAAAAACCGCGCTCGAGATTGTCAAGCAGACCCGCTCGGCAGATCGCGCCACGGCAGGCGAGATGATCTCGCTGGGCCTGGATGGATTTGTGGAGCTGCACGGCGACCGCTACTTTGGCGACGACGCCGCTGTGGTGGCTGGCATTGGCTGGAAAGACGGGCGCTCCGTAACGGTCATCGCCATCGAGCGCGGCACCACGACCAAAGAGCGCATGCGTCGCAACTTTGGCATGGCACATCCCGAGGGCTACCGCAAAGCGCGTCGCCTTATGCGCCAGGCCGAAAAGTTTGGTCGACCGGTTCTGTGCCTGGTCGATACTTCGGGCGCGTTTTGCGGCATCGGTGCCGAGGAGCGCGGCCAGGGCGAGGCGATTGCCCAGAATCTCATGGAGATGAGCGGCCTTAAGACGCCGATTGTCTCGGTGGTGACAGGCGAGGGCGGCTCTGGTGGCGCTCTGGCGCTGTCCGTGGCCGACCGCATCCTGATGCTCTCGAGCTCGGCCTATTCGGTCGTGAGCCCCGAGGCCTGTGCGTCGATCCTGTGGAAGGATACCGAGCGCGCGAATGAGGCCGCCGAGGCGCTTAAGCTCACGGCCCCCGATCTGTTGGCGCTCGGCATCATCGACGGCATCGTTGACGATAGGGGCCTGTCGCATGAGGAGATCGCCGGTGCCGTCATGTCCTCGGCATTTGATGCCTTCGATACGCTTGGGCAGCTCGACGACGCGACCCTCACAAACCTCCGCTACGAAAAGTACCGCGCAATCGGTCGATACCGCACGATGTGACAAAGGGGCAGTCCGCATGTCACATTGGGAAAGGCGTTCCATGTCACAAGTTTCTAACGCCTCGTTTACAACGACGGTTTCATCAAACGCCATGGCCGTGGTGGAATATCTGTCCAAAAGCATGATGTCGGCGCTGCCCTTTATTGTCTGCGCGGCGTTGTTCCGCACCGTCGCCGTCATTATGGGCGAAGGCATGCTGGGCCTGTGGTCTGCCGATTCCGAAATCTATCGCCTGTTCTACAGTTGGCTCTATAACGCCGGCTACTACTTTTTGCCCATCTATCTTGGTTGGGCGGCCGCCCGCCAGCTCGGTTGCTCGGAGCAGCTGGGCATGATGCTGGGCGGCGTATTGATTGCGCCCGATCTGCTTAAGCTCGTCGATGCCGCATCGACGACGGGGGCATCGATGACTTCCGTGTATGGTCTGCTTCCCGCGCCGGTCAACGATTACACGACGACTGTTATCCCGGTTCTCATCTCGGTGCCCGTGCTATGGCGAGTGGAGTGTTTCTTTCGGCGCGTTATCCCTAAGGCCGTGGCGTTTTCGTTCGTTCCGTTTGCGACCATGCTCGTCATGGTTCCGGTTTCGCTGTGTGTCACGGCGCCGGCGGGCAGCTATCTGGGCATGCTGTTGGGCCAGCTTATGTTTATGCTTGGCAATTCCGGTGGCATCGTGTCGCTGCTCACGCTCATGGGGCTTGCCGCGGGCTGGGAGTTCCTTAAGATCGCGGGTGTCAGCAACGTTGTCCTGTCGCTTGCCTATGCGCAGTTTATGAGTGTGGGAACGGATTCGTGCATTTTGATCGCCGCGACGATGGCAACGTTCGCCGTTTGGGGCATGCCTTTTGGCGCGTCGCTCCGCGTTGCGGATAAGGACGAGAAGACGCTCATGCTGGGCTATTCGATCTCGGGCGTGCTTGGCGGCGTAAGCGAGCCGGCGCTGTACGGTTGCGGCTTTAAATATGGCAGGTGCCTGACGTGCATGGCCATTGGCGGCGCCGTCGGAGGCCTTGTTGCGGCCGTGGGTCACGTTACGGCCTATACCATCGGCATGACGAATGTCCTTATGGTCATTGGCTTTGCCACGGGCGGCATCTCGAATCTGCTGTGGTGTTGTGCTGCCGGCGGCGTGGCATTTGCGGTGTCTGCGGCGCTGAGCTACTGCTTTGGTGTGGTGCCGGCGAAGGGGCAGGCGGCAGAAGACGGAGCCGATTCACCCGAAACCTCGAAGAACGTGGCCGAAGTAAGCGCGTAAATCGATTGACAAAGGGACGATCCCGCATGTCACATTCCAAGGCCGTGGCCCGTGCGGGTTGCGGCCTTTTTGTATCTGGGGGACAAAGTGGCTACACTACAATCCGTTTGAGCAATAGATATATAGATAGCACCGTGGGGGCGGATGTAGATGGTCGAGTGGATTGTTAAGCGTGCGCAGGGCGACCGTGCGCGCGTGGGCACGTTGACGGGCGTGGTGTGTATTCTCGCTAATGTGGCACTGTGCGCTGCGAAGGGCGCAATTGGTGTGGTTTCGGGATCGGTTTCGATCGTGGCGGATGCCATGAACAACCTGTCCGATGCTAGCTCGAACATCGTGAGCGTGCTGGGCTTTAAGCTGGCGAGCAAGCCGGCCGACCCCGAGCATCCTTACGGCCACGGTCGCTACGAGTATCTCTCGGGTCTGGTCGTGGCGGCACTCGTACTGTTGATCGGCCTTGAGCTTATCAAGTCCTCGGTCGAGCGCGTCATCCACCCCGAACCTGTCGAGTTCTCGCTTGCCCTGGTGGCGGTTCTAGTGCTTTCGATGGTCGTAAAGCTGTGGATGGCGGCCCTCAACCAAAAGCTCGGTGACCGCATTGAGTCCGAGACGCTGCATGCGACCGCTCAGGATTCCAAGAACGATGTCCTTGCTACGGGTGCTGTGCTGGCGTGTGCGATTGTTTCGCAGGTGACGCATGTCAATCTTGATGCTTGGGTTGGACTTGCCGTTGGCGCCTATATTGGCTGGAGCGGCTTTGAGCTTATTCAAGATACGGTGAGCCCGCTTTTGGGCCAGGCACCCGATCCCAAGCTGGTCAAACACATCCGAGACAAGATCATGAGCTATCCCGGCGTTTTGGGCGTTCATGACCTAATGGTTCACGATTACGGTCCGGGCAGGAAGTTTGCAAGTGCGCACGCCGAGATGGCGGCCGAGGCCAGCCCACTGGAAAGCCACGATACGCTCGATAACATCGAGCAGTCGTTTAGGGACGAGGACGGCATGATCGTCACGCTCCATTACGATCCCATCGTGACCGACGATTCAAATGTGGCGAGCATGCGTTTACGCATTAACGCCATGGCCCAACAGATCGATAGCCGTCTTACAATTCACGATCTGCGCTGTGTGCCGGGTCCTACGCACACCAATGTGATCTTTGACTGCGTGCGACCCTCGGATTTGGGCATGGGAGCCGATGAGCTCAAGCACGCGCTGGCACAACGAGTCGAATCGGAATATCCCAAGTCGATTGCCAAGATTACGATCGACGAAGACTACGTAGGGCATACCCACGAGTAGGGCTGTGCCGATAAAGCAAGCTATGCAGAAGGGGAGAGCATGAAGCACCTATACCTACTCCGCCACGGTCAGACGGAATTCAACGTTAAAAAGCTGGTCCAAGGCCGCTGCGATTCACCGTTGACCGACCTGGGCCGCAAACAAGCGGGAATGGCAGCCGCATGGCTCAAGGGCCACGACGTTGTCCCCGACAAAGTGGTCTCTTCGCCCTTAGGCCGAGCCATGGACACTGCTCAGCTCGTCGCTACCGAACTCCTCGGCCCGGACGCAGCAGTCGAGCCCTGCGAAGGCATCATCGAGCGCTGCTACGGCACCTTCGAAGAAGGTCCGCACGACGCATTGCCTACCGACGTCTGGGATCCCGGCGAGGATCTGGTCCCCTTCGGAGGAGAAGGAAGCCGCGCGCTGCAAGAACGCACGGTGCGCACCCTCACCAATCTCATGGGCGCCGAGGGCATCGAAACCCTCCTAGCAGTAAGCCACGGCAGCGCCAGCCGCCAATTCATCAAAGCTGCAGCCCCAGAGGGCTTCGAACTCCCAGCAAAACTCCCCAACTGCGCCATCATGATCTTCGATTTTGACGAGGCAAAGCCACAAGCAGAAGGCGAGCCAATGCAATGCAAGTTCACCCTTCAGCAAATAGTGGACCCCCAACAAAGTAATTAGCTGAGCGAGCAGAGTTAAGCAGACATCAACGTGTCGTCTCCCGAGCTTGGCAGAGGGGCGGCGAAATATATTAAGTTTGTCGCGAGTTCCGCACGCAAAGGAAAGCACTTAATGTGCTTTCCGTCTTGCGCAGGACTGTAGAGCAGCAAACTTAATATATTTCGCCGCCCCTCTGCCAAGCTCGGGAGACGACACGCACTTTACCTGCGTAAACAATGTGAGTGAAATATGAATCTCGATGGATACGCCCGCAGCCGTGTATACTAAACAGCTGTGTGTAACCAGGGGAGTATTCTGGCTGGACAAAATGCCTGCTTAATAGGGTTGTCAGGTAGTTCGGGCGAAATACAAGGCTGGGGAGCACGTCGTGTAAGTAGTGGTCCTCTAGGGGCGTACGCTCGGTGGTGTACGCATTGTCCCAAGACCACGCGAGAGTTGGGATCATATCTTGATCAGCATGATTCTCGGCCGCAAGATTGGCATGACCCAGGTTTGGGACGAGGACGACAACGTCGTTCCCGTCACGGTCATCCAGGCTGGCCCCTGCGCTGTCTCGCAGGTTAAAACTCAGGCAACCGACGGCTATGACGCCGTCCAGATCGGTTTCGGCGACATCAAGGCCAAGAACGTGAACAAGCCCATGGCTGGTCACTTCGCCAAGGCTGGCGTCGAGCCTGTCCGCTTCCTTCGTGAGGTCCGCGTCGAGAACGGCGAGGAGCACAAGGTCGGCGAGGTCGTCACCGTCGCTGATTTCGCTGATGTCGAGAAGGTCGACGTCATCGGTACCTCCAAGGGTAAGGGCTTCCAGGGTCGCATCAAGCGCTGGGGTCAGCGCCGCGGTCCTATGACGCATGGTTCTCACTTCCAGCGTCATCCCGGTTCTATCGGTCAGTGCGCCTATCCTGCGCGCGTCCTCAAGGGCGTCAAGATGGCCGGTCACATGGGTAACGAGCGCGTTACCGTCAAGAACCTTTCCGTTGTCCGCATCGATGCCGAGCAGAACCTCATCTTGGTCAAGGGCGCTGTCCCGGGTGCCAAGAATGGTCTCGTCGCCATCCGTATGGCCTAAGGGCCCAGCCCATTTAGCCCAGCGTCATACCAAGGAGAACACTTAAATGGCAAAGTTTGAAGTAAAGAACAGCGAGGGCAAGAAGGTCGCCGAGGCCGAGCTCGCCGCTGAGGTGTACGGCATCGAGCCGAACATCCACGTTATGCACCACATCGTCAAGTGCCAGATGGCCTCTTGGCGTCAGGGCACCCAGTCCGCTAAGGGCCGCTCTGAGGTTTCCGGTGGCGGCAAGAAGCCTTGGCGTCAGAAGGGCACCGGCCGTGCCCGCCAGGGTTCCATCCGTGCTGCCCAGTGGCGTCACGGTGGCGTCGTCTTCGCCCCCAAGCCCCGTTCCTACGCTAAGCGTATGAACAACAAGGAGGTCAAGCTGGCTATGCGCTCCGCGCTGTCCGCCAAGCTGGCCGATGGCGAGCTCGTGCTCGTCGACGACTACGGCTTCGAGAAGCCTTCCACCAAGGCTGCCGTCGCCATGCTCAAGGCTCTCGGCCTTGAGGGCAAGCGTCTGACCATCATCGTTCGCGATGAGGACGTCAACGCCTACCTGTCGTTCCGCAACATTCCCAAGACGTTCATCATCACCGCTGACGAGGCCAACACCTACGATCTCGTCAACAACAACGCTGTGCTGATGCCCGCCGACATCGCCGCTCACTTCGGGGAGGTGCTTGCATAAATGACCGCCCACGAGATCATCATCCGTCCGATCGTGTCCGAGCGTTCCTTCTCCGGCATGGAGCTGAACAAGTACACGTTCGAGGTCGCCAAGGATGCTAACAAGTATCAGATCAAGGACGCTGTCGAGGAGATCTTCGGCGTCAAGGTCGTTCGCGTGAACACCCTGACGGTCAAGCCCAAGACCAAGCGCGTGCGCTATGTCGCCGGCAAGACCCGTTCTTGGAAGAAGGCCATCGTCACGCTGGCCGAGGGCGACACCATCGAGGTCTTTGGCAACCAGGCCTAAGACTCGCTGCTGTTGAGTGAGCTCATGCCTCCCAAATAGGGGAGGCGGGAGCTCAAGGTTTTGGGCGTATAAAATGGACACGCCCGGAACCGTGTATACGTCCGGTGTCATCGCACCCGAGGCAGAACCTCGAATCCCTGTCTGCGATGGCTAACGGATTCCTATTGAAAGGGATTGTAATGGCTGTAAAGCACCTTAAGCCGACCTCCGCTGGTAGGCGTTGGCAGACGATCTCCGATTTCTCCGAGATCACCTGCACCAAGCCCGAGAAGTCTCTTCTCGAGCCCCTGCCCAAGAAGGCCGGTCGTAACAACAACGGCCGCATCACCACCCGCCACCAGGGCGGCGGCGTGAAGCGTCGTTACCGCGTGATCGACTTCAAGCGCAACAAGGACGGCGTGCCCGCCAAGGTTGCCACGATCGAGTACGATCCGAACCGTTCCGCTCGCATCGCTCTGCTGCACTACGCTGACGGTGAGAAGCGCTACATCCTGGCCCCCAAGGGCCTCGAGGTCGGTCAGACCATCATGTCCGGTTCTGACGCCGACATCAAGCCGGGCAACGCTCTGCCCCTCGCCGACATCCCCGTCGGTACGCTCATCCACGCCGTCGAGTTCCAGCCGGGCAAGGGCGCTGCTATCGCCCGTTCCGCCGGTAACTCCTGCCAGCTGATGGGTAAGGAGGGCAAGTACGCCATCGTCCGTATGCCTTCCTCCGAGATGCGCCGCATCCTCGTTACCTGCCGCGCCACCGTCGGTGAGGTCGGCAACGCCGATCACTCCAACATCGTCATCGGCAAGGCCGGCCGTAAGCGTCACATGAACGTGCGCCCGACCGTCCGCGGTACCGTCATGAACCCTGTCGACCACCCGCACGGCGGTGGCGAGGGCAAGAACCACACCTCTGGTCGTCCCTCCGTTACCCCCTGGGGTAAGCCGACGAAGGGCCTTCGTACGCGCAAGAAGAAGAAGGTCTCGAACCAGCACATCATTCGTCGCCGTAAGAAGTAATTTCGGATACCGAGTTTTAGGAGAAAGCACTTATGAGCAGAAGTCTCAAAAAGGGCCCGTTCGTGGAGACTCGCCTTCTCTCGCGTATCACCGCGATGAACGAGGCTGGCAAGAAGGACGTCGTGAAGACCTGGTCCCGCGCGTCCACCATCTTCCCCGAGATGGTTGGTCACACCATCGCCGTCCACGACGGCCGCAAGCATGTGCCCGTGTATGTTACCGAGTCCATGGTTGGTCACAAGCTCGGCGAGTTCGCGCCGACTCGTACGTTCCGTGGCCACAAGGCCAAATAGGGGGTTAACCGTAAATGGCAACTAAGTCTATTGAAACTGAGGCCACCGAGGTTCGCGCCGTCGCTAAGTACGTGCGTGTTTCCCCCAGCAAGGCCCGCCTGGTGGTCGATCTGATCCGCCGCAAGCCTGTCGCTCAGGCCTTCGACATCCTCCACTTCTGCGACCGCGCCGTCGCCGTGGATGTCGAGAAGGTTCTCCGTTCCGCCGTTGCGAACGCCGAGAACAACAACGGTCTGCGTGCCGACAACCTGGTTGTCGCCGCTGCCTATGTTGACGAGGGTCCGACGCTTAAGCGCATCCGTCCCCGCGCCAAGGGTTCCGCTTCTCGTATTCTGAAGCGTACTTCCCACATCACCGTCGTCGTTGCTCCTCGAAAGGAGGCGTAAAGCTGTATGGGTCAGAAAGTCTACCCCACCGGCTTCCGTCTTGGCATCACCGAGAACTGGCGCTCCCGCTGGTTCGCAGAGAAGGATTACGCTAAGACCCTCGGTAACGATCTCGAGATCCGCAAGTACCTCGAGAAGCGTCTTTCCCGCGCAGCTGTCTCCCGCGTCGAGATCGAGCGCGCTGGCGACAAGGTGAAGGTCATCATCCTCACCGCTCGCCCCGGCGTTGTCATCGGTAAGAAGGGTGCCGAGATCGATACCCTCCGCACCGAGCTCGAGAAGGTCGCTGGCGTCTCCAAGGGCCAGCTCTCCGTCGACGTTGTCGAGATCAAGCGCCCCGAGCTCGACGCCAACCTCGTTGCTCAGTCTATTGCCGAGCAGCTCGAGGGCCGCGTTGCCTTCCGTCGCGCTATGCGCAAGGCTGTCCAGTCCGCCCGCAAGGCCGGCGCTAAGGGCATCCGTATCCAGTGCTCCGGTCGTCTCGGCGGTGCCGAGATGGGCCGTCGTGAGTGGTACCGTGAGGGTCGCGTGCCTCTGCACACCCTCCGTGCCAAGATCGACTACGGCACGGCTGTCGCCAGCACCACCATGGGCGCTTGCGGCGTGAAGGTCTGGATCTACCTGGGTGAGAAGCTCCCGGGCCAGCCTGTTCCCAACCCTGCACTCGAGGGCTCTTCCCGTCCTCGTCGTCGTAACTCCGAGAGGAGGGGTCAGTAGTGCTTGCCCCTAAGCGTATTCTTCACCGCAAGGTGCAGCGTGGCTCCATGAAGGGCCAGGCCAAGGGTAATACCGAGCTGCATTTCGGCGAGTTTGGTATCCAGGCTCTCGAGGCCCATTGGATCACCAACCGTCAGATCGAGGCCGCTCGTATTGCCATGACCCGCTACATGAAGCGTGGCGGTCGTGTGTACATCACGATCTTCCCCGATAAGCCCATCACCAAGAAGCCTGCTGAGACTCGCATGGGTTCTGGTAAGGGTAACCCCGAGGAGTGGGTGGCCGTCGTCAAGCCCGGCCGCATCATGTTCGAGGTCAAGGGCGTGCCCGAGGAGGTCGCTCGCGAGGCTCTGCGTCTTGCACAGCACAAGCTTCCCATCAAGACCAAGATTGTTGCTGCTAAGAACGCTGAGCAGCGCATCGAGAAGGAGATGGCTGAGGAGGCCGCTCTCGAGGCCAAGTGGGCTGCTGAGGACGCCGCCGCCGCCAAGGAGGAGAACTAATGAAGCCCGCAGAGATTCGTGAGCTCTCGGACGCTCAGCTCGTTGAGAAGCTGAAGGAAATGCGCGCCGAGCTCTTTAACCTTCGTTTCCAGATGGCCACCAGCCAGCTGGACAACACCGCTCGCGTCAACACCGTGAAGAAGGACATCGCTCGCGTCCTCACGGAGCAGCGCGCCCGCGAGATCGCAGCGGAGAAGTCCGCTGTCGCCGAGTAGGACCTAAGGAGAGAACATGACTGATTCGCGTAACTCGCGTAAGGTCCGTACGGGTGTCGTTACCTCCGTCTCCGGTGCCAAGACCATTGTTGTCACCATCACCGAGCGCAAGCGTCACCCCAAGTACGGCAAGATGATGACCAGCTCCAAGAAGCTGCACGCTCACGACGAGGAGTGCACGGCTGGCGTGGGCGATACCGTCCGCGTTATGGAGACCCGTCCTATGTCCAAGATGAAGCGTTGGCGCCTCATCGAGGTCGTCGAGCGCGCTAAATAAGCAGTCGCTCTTACGACTTGTACGTTTCCGAAGATGTGCGTATGCCTGGCTTGCATACCACGGGCCGTATAAAGGCTGCGCACCTCTCTTCGGTTCTTAGTTCGGAGGAACATCTACCATGATTCAGATGCAAACCATGCTGAACGTCGCCGACAACTCCGGCGCTCGCAAGATTCGCTGCATCAAGGTGCTTGGCGGTTCCAAGCGTCGTTATGCAGGCATCGGCGATGTGTTCATCGGTGCTGTCCAGGAGGCTACCCCTGGCGCCAACGTCAAGAAGAAGGACGTTGTCCGTTGCGTCGTCGTTCGCACCGTTAAGGAGATCCGCCGCAAGGATGGCTCCTACATTCGCTTTGATGAGAACGCCTGCGTTGTCATCAACAACGATGGTTCGCCCGTCGGCACCCGTATCTTCGGGCCCGTCGCTCGCGAGCTTCGTGACAAGAAGTACATGAAGATCGTCTCGCTCGCTCCCGAGACCCTGTAGTTAGGGGAGATATATGTATATCAAGAAGGGCGATAAGGTCCAGGTTCTCTCTGGTAAGGATCGCGGCAAGCAGGGCGTTGTCCTGCGTGCTCTCCCCGCCGAGAACAAGGTCGTTGTCGAGGGCGTTTCGGTCGTCAAGAAGGCCGTCAAGCCCAACGCTGCCAACCAGCAGGGCGGCATCGTTTCGCAGGAGGCTCCTATCGACGCCTCCAACGTCAATCTCGTTTGCCCCGAGTGCGGTAAGGTTACCCGCGTCGGTCACGAGAAGGACGGCAAGAACAAGCTGCGCGTCTGCAAGAAGTGCGGCCACAAGTTCTAAGCTGCCCGCAACATCAAGTTGCTAGCAAAGGCCCGGATGCCCCAAGGCACCCGGGCCTTTTTCTATCCCTACTCATTGGGGATAGACTTAAATGACTTGTCGTTGGGGATGTTCTTAAACGGCTAGTTGATGGGGACAGTCTTTAGATTTGTATATCTGGCCATCTGGGATAGGCTTCAACGAAAGCGGCACCTAGGGACAGTCCTTTGATGTCTGGTGCCCCCAGAGGGGTGAAGTAATGCAGCTGGCTCTGTCTTTAGGGCTATGGTGCTCCGCCCCTATATGTTTCACAAGGTTTGTCGCATGCGCATTTACGCGCAGAGTCTTGCGCGATGATGCGCATGGCCGCGCAAATATCTGCTAACTATGGTTAAATAATGACCGATAAACAAATAAACACGCAAATACAAGCAAATGCGCGCGCATTTGTGCGAATATAAGGCTGTTGGAAATGAAGGACTTCCGATGACTCAGGAGGCACATGATGGCAGATTCCAAACAGGCTCCGCTCGACGCCGAGGCAGCCGCAAAGGCGGCGTTTGCCTCGGTCCAGGATCAGCCGTTCCCCGATGATATCTTTACGGCCCCCGAGCTCCGCTGGGCCGTGATCGGGTGCGGCGTTATCGCCAACCAGATGGCCCAGTCCCTCGCTCTGGCCGGCCGCAAACTCGCGGGTGTCGCCAACCGTACGCTGTCCAAGGCCCAGTCTTTTGCCGAGCAGTATGGCGTCGAGAAGGTGTACGAGACGGTTGAGGACCTCTACGCCGATCCGGACATCGACGCCGTCTATATCACCACGCCGCACAACACGCATATCACCTATCTGCGTGCCGCGTTGGCCGCCGGCAAGCATGTGCTCTGCGAGAAGGCCATTACCCTTAACTCTGCCGAGCTCGACGAGGCCCGTGCCATCGCCGACGAGCACAACGTGGTCCTTATGGACGCCACCACGGTGCTTCACATGCCGCTGTATCAGGAGCTGCGCCGTCGCATGGATGCTGGCGAGTTTGGCCACATGAATCTCGCTCAGCTCAACTTTGGCAGCTACAAGGAGTACGGCGATCTGACCAATCGTTTCTACAACCGTAGCCTTGCCGGCGGCGCCATGCTCGACATTGGCGTGTATGCGCTCTCCGTCATGCGCCTGTTTATGGCCAGCCAACCCGCCGAGGTCGTCTCGCTGGGCAATACCTGCGAGACTGGCGTTGACGTTGCGGGTGGCATTGTCTGCCGTAATGCTGAGCAGCAGCTGGGCGTCGTGAGCCTTACGCTCCACTCCAAACAGCCCAAGCGCTCGGTCATCAGTTTCGATAAGTGCTATATCGAGGTCAACGAGTATCCGCGCGCCGACCATGCGACCATCGTGTGGACTGCGGACGGTCACCGTGAGGAGGTCCACGCTGGCACCGAAGCCTACGCACTGTGCTACGAGATGGCCGACCTGGAGAAGGCCGTTGCTGGCGATGATTCGAAGCGCGAGCTTCTAGGCTATGCTTCTGATGTTATGGATCTGATGACCAAGCTCCGCGCCGATTGGGGAGTCGTGTACCCCGAGGAGGAGTAAGCGATGCTTGCGGAAGATAGGCTCAACGCGATCGTGTCGATGGTGCAGCAGGCCGGCTCGGTTACCGTGCCGGAGCTTGCTGAGGCCCTGGGCGTGACGGCGTCTACCATTCGGCGCGACCTGCAGACGCTCGACCGCGCACACCGTATCGCCAAGGTACACGGAGGCGCGACGAGTCTGGAGCGCGCGCATGTGACGCGCGACCTGACGATCGGCGAGCGCAGTGATCTCCATAACGATGACAAGGAGCGCATCTGCGCCCGTGCCGCGGCCCTGGTGGAGCCCGATAGCTTTGTGTATATCGATTCGGGCTCCACGACCCTCAAGCTCATCGAGCATCTTCCGCGCCTTGAGGGTGTCACCTATGTGACCGATTCCGTGCTCCATGCTCAGCATCTCGCCCTGCGCGGTATGCGCACCGTGGTGCTAGGCGGCGAGCTCAAGCCCGAGACCGAGGCGCTCGTCGGTCCCGATGCCTTGGCAACCCTGGACCGCTATAACTTCAACTGCGGCTTTTGGGGTTCTAACGGCATTGCCGCCGAGCAGGGCTTCACGGCGCCCGATATCGAGGAGGCGCAAGTAAAGCGTATCTCGATGCGCCATACGGCAAAGCGCTTCGTAATCTCGGACGCCAGTAAATTTGGCATGGTGGCGCCCGTCAAGTTCGCGGACTTTCGCGATGCAACGATCATCACCGCGGGCGAGGTGCCAGCCAAGTACCAGTCGATGGACAACGTCATCACGGTCTAACAGCAGGGGACGGGCTAAAGCCAAAGCCACCGCGAAGGGGCAGGAACCTTTGTGGTGGTTTTGACGTTTGCCCAGATAAAACCTGCCAAAATAAACCTGTCCCCATTGTGGTGGTTTAGGGCTCCCAGGGGCAGGGGGCTTCGATGTGGATGTGCTCGCCGGTTACGGGATGCGTGAAGGACACGCTGTGGGCGTGAAGCATGAGGCCACAAGGACGCGGCGTGCCGTACAGGTCGTCGCCAACCAGGGGATGACGCTCGCTTGCCAGGTGCACGCGGATTTGGTGCTTGCGGCCGGTGAGCAGCTCGACATCGATATACGAGCGCGTGGGCAGGCCACGACGGCTCTTAAGACGCTTGAGCACCTTCACGCGCGTTTGAGACGGCTTGCCGCTGGCGCCGACGCGCATCTTGCGGCTGTCGTGGCGGTCGCGGGCGATGGGCTTGTCGATGAGCTTTTCGTTCCAGTCGATCTTGCCCTCGGCGAGCGCCAGGTAGTGCTTTCCGAATGCGTGGTCGATGACCATCTGGTCAAAGGCGGGCTGCGTCTGCTTGTCGAGCGAAAACAGCACTACGCCGGTGGTGTCGCGGTCCAGGCGGTTGAGCGGCTGCATGTCGGTCGCGGCAAAGCCGTCGCCCATCGCCAGCAGCAGGTCGCTGGCGTAGTCGGTAAGCGTGCGCTCGCCGGTGCCGTCGCCGTGGACGATCATGCCGGCGGGCTTGTCGATGGCCATGAGCCAGGCGTCGCAGTAGAGGACTTGAGGTTCTTCGTTCACGTGTAAGCCTTTCGGTTAGCTGATTCCCACAAACATGCAGCCCGAGGTCGCCCCGCGCAGACGGGCGGCGGGCTTACGGCCGGCCTGCGCTGCTTCGATGGCACGACGGACGCGGGCGACGGCACGGCCCACCTCATCCGTCTCGAGCAGCGTTCCGTCTACCATGAGACGACGCACGCCGGCATCGAGCAGCTGAGGGACCTGCGGCGTGAGGTCGATGGGGTAGGCATCGTACAGGCGAGAGCGGCCGTGGATGTCGGTGCGGACGGGCATGACCTTTCCGTCGATATTCTTGAGCGAGAGCTTGCGGGCGCGCAGGCGGCAGTTGGCGCAATCGTGGATGCAGCCGTTGGCAACCTGCAGAATGCAGTGCTCGCTTGTCATGACGCGCGGGCGGCCAAAGACGGTGATGCCCAGAGCCGCGGGCGCGGCGGCGCCGAGCGAGACAATCTCGTCGAGCGTGATTTCGGGCGAGAGCCAAAACGCACCGGCTCCGCGCTCGGCAAGCGCCTCCATGCAGGGCGTGTTGTGCACCGGCAGGCAAGAGCGAATCTCGGCCGTGGCGCCGGCATGCGCGGCTACGGCGAGCTCGGAGATATTGCCGACGGCGACGGTGGCTCCAGCATTGATCCAGGGATCGACGCGCTCGTGGTCGACGGCGCGGCAGACCTCGTCGAGTACAGGCACGATACCCTGCTCAAATGCATCGGCGGGGGAGAGCCCGGCCGCATCGAGCGCGTCGGTGGTCATGTAGATGCGCGTTGCACCCTCCACGCGCGCTGCCTCGGCGGCTTCGAGCGAGGTGACGGCGGCGCAAATCTGCGGCTCATCGCGGTAATGCTCGGGCGCGGGGCGGGAATCACTGGTTACAATCGCCGGCAACTCGAGCGTTTTCGCACGCTCCTCGTACGGTGCCAGAATGGCCTCCTCGAGCGCTTTACAGGCGGCGGCGCGCACCTTGTGCACGGCGGAGAAGCCCATACCGCAGCCGGCGTCGAGCGAAATGTCAAAGCTCGCTGCCTCAAAGGGCGAAGAGCCCATGCGGCCCACATGCTCAACCAGGTCTGCCGCCTCGACGGCGCGGGTCTTGGCGGCCTCGACGGTAAAGCCGGTGGCGGTGGCGGTAAGCGCGGGGTCGTCGCAGCAGGTGAGCGTAACGGTAAACGGCTCGCCCAGACGCGCCACGACGGACACATCTACGGCGCGGCGGCGCAGCACATCGCGCTTGAGCGCGGCGCCGGCAGCGTCAATGGCGCGTTGACTGCGAATCACGCGCACACGGCAACCCTCGGGCATGCTACGGGGCACGCGGCACTCGATGATATCGCCGGCTGCGGCATCATCGGCGGCAATGGTGGTCAGGAATTGGTCGAACTCATCGTCGTGGCGAAGCTCCAGCAGGTCGCCCTTGCCCACGGGCTCAAACAGCTCAATACGGGCGATGGCGGCACGTCGACGGCGGTCGTCGGGCTTGAGGCCTCGCACATCGCGGTTGGCCGGGCGGCTGCCCAGCACCGTGCCCACGATCTGGCCGCGGTTGTTGGAGCGCTCGTAGCTCATCATCTCGTCGCCCGAGGTGCCGTCCTGATAGGCGTGCGTAAAGTCGCGGTTGAAGCAGCGCTTGAGCTGGCGCTGGCGGGCGGCTTCCTCGTCCTTGGCAACGGCGACCCCTGCCAGCATGTCATCAATTTCGTGACGATACACATCAACGATGGAGTACACGTAATCGGGCGCCTTCATGCGGCCCTCGAGCTTGAGCGATGCGGCACCGGCGTCATACAGACGGCGAACAAGCTGCGAAGTGTTGGTGTCGCGCGGGCATAGCGCGCGCTCGCGGCCGGCGGGGGAGAGCGCGCGGCCGTTCTCGTCGATCAGCTCGTAGGGCAGGCGGCAGGGCTGGGCGCACATGCCGCGGTTGGCCGAGCGGCCCGCCATGGCAAAGCTCGAGAGCAGGCACAGGCCCGAGTAACAAAAGCAGATGGCACCGTGGCTAAAGACCTCAAGGTCCACATCGGGCGCGGCATCGTGAATGGCGGCAATCTCGTCGATGGAAAGCTCGCGCGAGAGGGTCACGCGGTCGGCGCCCTGCTCGCGGCACCAAAGGGTTCCGCGGTCGTCATGGATGTTCGCTTGGGTCGAGATATGCGTCTCGATGCCGGGCATGGTGCGCTTGACCTCAAAGAACAGGCCCCAGTCCTGGATGATGAAGGCGTCGGCGCCCAGCGTGGAGCAGCGATGGATGAGTTGCAGCGCATCGCCCATCTCGGACTGCTTGATGACGATGTTGACCGTGACGTAGACGCGCGACCCGGCCAGGTGTGCAGCACGGCAGGCCTGCTCAAAGGCCTCGTCGGTAAAGTTGGTGGCCTTGCGGCGGGCGTTGAAGCTGCCCATGCCGCAGTAGATGGCGTCTGCCCCGGCGGCGAGTGCGGCGGCAAAGGGCTCGGGCCCTCCGGCGGGCGCCAAGAGCTCGGGTCTGCGGTTGGTGGTTCGACTGGCGGTTACGGTCATATCCTGCCTTTCAAAATGCTCAGATACTCAAAAGTATAGTGGTGCTGTTGCGGCGGACGAGCCCTGTGGCCCAAGCAGGATAAAGTCTTCAGCAGCCCTTGCAGCAAAAATGATCCGTTTCCCTCCGTCCCCTATGGATCACCTGATCCGATGGGGACGGAGGGAAACGGATCATTTTGAGCTTCACCGTCCGGTCGTGCCGTTCAGCGGTCGACAGGCGCCGTTGAGCGATAAAATATTCTCGCAACGTGATAATAATCTTGCATCGCGCGGAAACCTTGAGTACTATCCCAAATCAAGCGCGGTGTTCAGACCGAATTGTGCCTCCCGGTGTGAACGCCGCGCTCACGCTCTCTATCTGATCGTAAGGAGAAAAACATGAG
Source organism: uncultured Collinsella sp. (assembly GCA_902495945.1). Lineage (GTDB taxonomy): Bacteria > Actinomycetota > Coriobacteriia > Coriobacteriales > Coriobacteriaceae > Collinsella. The sequence goes on along the minus strand of CABUZD010000018.1, from coordinate 2,394 downwards.
CAAGACCGTCGTGTCTTCCGATAACGCACCTGCAGCCATCGGCCCGTATTCCCCCGGCATCCAGACCGGCAACATGGTGTTCCTGTCCGGCCAGCTGGGCATCGACCCCGCAACCGGCAAGATGCCCGAGGGCGTCGAGGCCCAGGCTAAGCAGTCCCTTGCTAACGTCGAGGCCCTGCTGACCGCTGCCGGCGCCACCTTTGCCGATGTCGTCAAGACTACGGTCTACCTGGCCGACATCGCCGACTTCGCTGCCGTGAACGAGATCTACGCTTCCAAGTTCGAGGCTCCGTTCCCCGCGCGCAGCGCTTTCCAGGTTGCCGCTCTTCCGGCCGGCGGTCTGGTCGAGATCGAGGTCGTCGCCGCTCTCTAAGACGCTGGCGAAAACAAAACATGACATGCAAAAAAGACCCTGCAGTGCGTGTGAACTGCAGGGTCTTTTGTCAAGCGATGCGACAAAAATGATCCGTTTCCCTCCGTCCCCAAGGGTTAACGTTTAGCCTTCCTTGCGGACTTTTTGCAGGTAGCGGTAGACGCTGGGCTCCGAGATACCCAGCGCGGTGGCGGCGCAGGCCACGGCGCCCTTGAGCATAAACACCCCGTTGCCGTTGAGGTGGCGAATGACGTCAACGCGGTCGCTCTGACCAAGCGACGCTACATCCAGCCCGCGCGCGCTCAGCAACTCGGAAATACTGCGGTCGATGAGCTCCTGCGTAGACTCCGAAAGACTTTCGACCTCGATAGACGCGGGCTCCGACTGCCTTGGCACAGCGTCGAAGCAGGCCATGAGCTGCTGAGTCATGGCGTTGATGGAGCGTATCGTGGAAAGATCGGTGTTGACGCAAAGCATGCCGACGATCTTGTTGTCCTCACGGATAAAGTACGTCGCCGACTCCAGCGTCTTGCCACCGGCACCGCGTCCCTCGTAGCCCGTAATAAACGGCAGGTCGCGATACTTGGCGTCGTGCATGATCTTGAGTGCCAGATCGGTGGCGGGACCGCCGACCTTGCGGCCGCTCACGATGCCGTTGCGAATATCGACGATGGCGTGGTCGGGATCCGAGAAATCGTGCAGCACGATTTCGCTGTTTTTGCCGAGTATCTGCTCCAGGAAATCGACCATCGGCAAAAAGCGACGTACGGTCTCGTTCACGGGCAACTCCTTTTGGTTCTATCGAAGTGTTCATAACAATTTTTTATCATGGTAACACGCTGCTCATCATCTCGTATATCCGCAGGTACATTGCGTAATACAGACGAACGGTAGGAATTTAGCGGTAAACGGTTGACCAAAAGAAAAGTAAGATGTTATTTTGACCAGACACTTTCCTGACCTGCGGAAATGCGTTATCTCAGCTGAAGAATAGTCTGATAACAAAAAATTATTATTGAGAATGAGAATCATCTTTAATACGATATGCAACGAAGGCACAACCTCAACCCCGCACTGCGTCACAATAGAGCGTTAGATGCGAAAACAACTATTTCGAGGATTGGTGGTCAAATGACCCAGGAGACGGTTACGAACGGCACTGAAGCCCTGTTCACTCGCGAAGGCGTGCCTCCCGTTAAGGAAATGATCCCGTGTGCCCTTCAGCACGTACTGGCATCGTTTGCCGGCATCATTACCCCGGCGGTCATCATGGCCGGCGTCTACGGCTTTAATAGCCAGCAGAGCACCGACATCATTCAGGTTGCGCTCATTCTTTCGGCAATCGACACGGCCCTTCAGGCCTTCGCTCCCTTCCGTCGTATCGGCGGCGGCCTGCCCATCGTCATGGGCGTTTCGTTCGCGTTCCTGCCGGCCCTGCAGGCCATGGGTGCCTCGGGCTTTAGCTTTGGTGCGTTGCTGGGCGGCGAGATCGTCGGCGGTGCCGTTGCGGTCCTTTTTGGTCTGGCCTACAGCAAGATTAAGTGGCTGTTCCCGCCCGTCGTGACCGGTACGGTCATCTTCTCCATCGGCGTTTCGCTGTATCCCACGGCCGTCAAGTATATGGCCGGCGGTATGGGTACGCCGCTGTGGGGCACTCCGCAGGCCTGGTGCGTCGCTCTTATCACCTTCGCCGTGGTCTTTGCGCTCGCCAACTTTGGCAAGGGCACGCTCAAGCTGGGGTCCGTGTTCTTTGGCATGATCGTTGGCATGATCGTTTCGATCCCCTTTGGCATGATCGACTTCTCCAGCGTCGCCACCGCTCAGGTCTTCGCCCTTCCCAAGCTCATGCCCTACGCGCTCGAGTTTGATCCCGAGGTCTGTATTACCCTCGCCGTCGTGTTCCCCATGGTTGCCATCCAGGTTATCGGTGACGTCTCCGCCGCCTGCCTGGGCTCCATCGACCGTATGCCCACCGAGCGCGAACTCTCCGGCACCATCGTGTCCCAGGGCCTCACCTCTAT
>CABUZD010000017.1 GCA_902495945.1 uncultured Collinsella sp. | reverse complement strand
CCGGGGCACACAGCCAGCCCGCAACTTGCTGGCAGTGTTTGGGGGGGGGGGGGCAAAAACCCCCCCCCCGGCCCCCGCGCGTGAACGCGCGGTTAGGCTGCCGCTAACAAAACTATGCCGGTTTACGGGGCTGGATAGCGAACTCCCAACCATACCGAAAATCGCAAAAACAAAACCGCAGGTAGATAGCCTGCCGTTTTTCAAAAAATGAAGGTATGGATGAGGGCCCCGACTTTAGCCCCGTAATCCGGCATGGTTTTGAAATGGCGCCATATCCGTAACAGCCTTTGATTTCCCGTGGACGGAGGAAAACGGACCATTTTGGCCTTGCGAGGGCTGCCTCGTGACCCGTCTGCCACGAAATGGGCCCATCTACTACGTTTAAGCCGCTACCCTCAACCATGGCAAATAATGCGAAATAAAAACCGCAGGTAAAACGCCTGCGGTTTTTCATGAAACGCGGTTATGGTCGGGGGTGCTGGACTAAACGTAGTAGATGGGCCCATTTCGTGGCGCGCGGTTCCGGCTGATCCCTTGGGGACGGAGGAAAACAGATCATTTTGGTCCCGCGAGGCTTGCGGAGGCATTCGTGCAGGGCCGCCCGAACAAAACTATGCCGGGGCGGTTGACCGTTGGGCGCCTATCCCCGCAGGTAGGCGATGGCGATCTGCGTGCGGTTGCGCAGGCCCATTTTGGCAAGGATCGAGCTGATGTGGTTGCGCACGGTGCCTTCGCCCATATAGGCGGTGGCGGCAATCTCCTTGTTGTCGAGGCCGCGGGCGATGAGCTCGGCGACTTCGAACTCGCGGTCAGTCAGGCTGACAAAGGCCGCGGGCCGGCGGGTTGCGCCGGCCTCGATACCCGTTCCGTCAAAATCGATATCCTCGATCGCCTTGCCCTCGAGTACGCGTTTGCCGTCCATGACCTGCGCCAACGCTGGAGGAATGGCGGCGACATCGGTCTTGATCAGGTAACCGCGGGCGCCTAGCTTGAGCGCCGACACAATGTACTCGTCATCTGAGAATGTCGTCAGAAACACCACGCGTGCCGCGGGGTAGTGCTCAAGGATTTCGCGCGCCGCCGAAAGGCCGTCGCGCCCTGGCATCTGAATGTCGAGCAGCGCGATATCGGGTGCGTGCTCGGCGTAGAGAGCCACCGCGTCGTCGCCGTCGGCACCGGTGCCCACCACCTCTATCTGCGGCTTAGCGCCCAGGATAATCTTGAGTGAATCGACCACCAAGCGGTCGTCGTCGACAACGATGAGCCTCATCGGCCCTCATCTCCTTGCTGTTTGGGAACGGTGGCAAACACGCGCCAGCCGGGGGAGCCGGCACGCGGGCCGGCGGTAAAGGCGCCACCAAGCGCCTCGATGCGCTCGCGCATGGAGGCGAGCCCCATGCCCTCTGCGGCGTCGCGGCCGCTTGCGTGGACCCCACCAGCGCCATCGTCGGTAACGACAAGCTGGTAAAACGACGGATGCTCCATGCATCGTACGGTGACGGTCTGGGCGCAAGCGTGGCGCATGGTATTGGAGAGCGCCTCGCGCAGGACCGCTGCAAAGCAGTTGGCGACATTTGCGGGCGCATGCTCGGCCAAAACTTCAAGCTCAATCTGCGGGCCGCCGTCCGAGCGCGCGCCTTCAACAATGCGTTCGAGCTGCACGGAAAGGTCGACGGCGTTGTCGTTGAGCGCGTGGACGCTGATGCGCACAAGCTGGAGCGCCTCGTCAACCGTGCGTTTAACGTCGGCGAAATCGGCGGCGACGCCAGGCTCGTCGGCGTGGACCACGCGTAGGGCTTCAGCCTGCAGCGAGGCGCGCGTGAGCTGGTGGCCCACATTGTCGTGAATCTCGCGCGCGATACGCGCGCGTTCGGCGAGCGTCGCGAGCTCGACTTCGTAGTCCTGGCGGTCGGCAAGGTCGCGGTTGCGCGCTTCGAGCGCGAGGGCTCGTTCTTGCAGCTCGTCGCGGGTACGGTGCATGCGCTGCTGCTCGCGCTCCAGCTGGGCGGTACGTAGCGATAGCAAGGTGGCGGCAACCGAGAGGATGGCGGTCAGCAGGAGCGTTCGGGTGGTGAGCGCGCCGCCGCGAAGGTCCGCGACAAGCGCGCAGACAAACACGGCGCCAATCGCCAGCGCGGGCCAGATGCGTTCACGGCGCACGCGTCGCGCGATGTCATAGAGGATGAGAGGCGCAAACGGCACAAACGGCGGCACGAAGACAGCCGCGATGATGTAAGCGTAACTTGCGGTCTCGCTTGCGCGGCGCGTGTGTTCCCCCTGTGCGACCTCGGCCAGAGAAGTGGCAATAACGCCAAGGCAAAACGCCGCGACCAGGTGAGCGTCCACAGCAAGGCCCGTGGCGGCCGCAATGCAGCACGCCAGCACGATCGATTTGTCGAAAAGCCTGTTCATACGGGTATTGTACGCGAAGCCGCGCGTGGTGGAGGGGCCACCCGGAGCAACCGTGACATTCCTCCCACGCGGCAAAGCGGGGGCACCGGCGGGCCGCGCGACCAAGCCCTACACTCGTGACAAAGCTCACTGGTGCGCGCCGGCGGCTCCTGCGATGATGCAATCGTATCGGGTCACGACCAACAGAAGGGCCGCCTCATGACAGACATCGTCCACGTCGAAAACCTCGTCAAGCGCTATGACGATCTTATCGCGCTCGACCACTTTAACCTGAGCATCGCCCCCGGCGAGATCTTTGGCCTGCTGGGTCCCAACGGCTCGGGCAAGACCACGTCCATCAACTGTATCCTGCAGCTGCTTGCCTACGACAAAGGCACCATCGAGCTCTTTGGCGAGCCCATGACGCCCGCCCGCTACGACCTCAAGCGCCGCATCGGCGTGGTGCCGCAACAGGTGGCGGTGTTCGACGAGCTCACCGTGCGCGAGAACATCGACTATTTCTGCAGTCTCTACGTCAACGACCGCAAACGCCGCCGCGCGCTGGTGGACGAGGCGATCGACTTTGTCGGCTTGGGCGACTTTACGAAGTTCCGCCCCGGCAAGCTCTCGGGCGGCCTGGCGCGTCGCCTCAACATCGCCTGCGGCATCGCGCACAAGCCCGAGCTCATCTTCTTTGACGAGCCCACGGTGGCGGTCGACCCGCAGAGTCGCAACGCCATCCTGGAGGGCATCTGCCGCCTGCGCGACGAGGGCGCCACGGTGGTGTATACCAGCCATTATATGGAGGAAGTCGAGCAGATCTGCAGCCGCATCATGATCATGGACGGCGGGCGCGTGCTGGCGCAGGGCACCAACGACGAACTCAAGCGCATGATTCAGATGGGCGAGAAGATCGTGATCGAGGTCGGCGAGGTGCCGAGCGCGGCGCTCGGTGCCGTCGCGAGCCTGCCGCATGTCCTGGACCTGTCGGCGACGGCGGGCCAGCTCACGTTTTCGTGCGAGGCGAGCCCGCATAACCTGACGGACATTCTCGATGCGCTGCGCTCGCATGACGTGGCGCTTGGCCGCATTTATTCCGAGCCGCCGACCCTCAACGACGTGTTCCTCGAGATCACCGGCCGCGAGCTGCGCGACTAGGGGGCAGCCATGTTCAACACCATTATCATCACGGTCAAAACGCTGCTGCGCCGGCCGAGCACGTGGGTCTGGGGCGCCCTCTTTCCCATCGCGCTTTCCACGATGTTCATGTTTATGTTTGCGAACCTGAGCTCCGACGGCACGGTCGACCCGGTGCCGGTTGCCGTCGTGGCGGACAAGGTCTGGGACGCTTCGACCTTTAAGGATGTGGCGACGTCGCTTGCCAAGGAAGGCGACGACCAGCTGCTCGAGATCCACGAGCTCGACGACGCAGCCGATGCGAACCGTGCGCTCAAGGCCGGTGAGGTCGCGGGTATCTATACGGTCGACGCTGCGGGCACGCCCAAGCTCACACTGCTATCGAGCTACGACAGCTCGCGCGCATCATCGGTGCTCACCGATCGCAGCATCCTGGAGACGGTGGCAAGCTCGTATACACAAAATGCCGAGCTCATGTCCCAGATTGCCCAGGACAACCCGGCGGCGCTCGCCGACCCCGAGGCGGTTGCGCGCGCCCTGTCGCTCGAGGGCGGCACCCGCCGCGTAAGCCTGACACGCACCACACCCGACGGCACGGTCATCTACTATTACGCGCTCTTTGGCCTGGTCGCGATGATGTCTGCCGAGTTTGCCGCCTTGAGCGTCATCGACCTGCAGCCCAATCTGTCGGGTCTTGGCGCGCGTCGCTGCGTGGGCGGTCTTTCCAAAACGGCGCCGCTGGCCGGTATCTTTGTGGGCTCGTGGCTGGTCTCCTTTGCCTCGATGGCGATCGCGATCGGCTACGTGCGTCTGGTCGTGGGCGTCGACTTTGGCGGGCGCGAGGGGCTGTGTTTGGTGGGCGGCGCCGCTTCCGCGCTTGCCGCCACGGGCTTGGGACTCTTTGTGGGCACGCTTCCCGTTAAGGGCGGCAAGGCGTCCAAGTCTGGCATCCTCACGGGCTTTGCCACTACGTGCGCCCTGTTCGCCGGCCTCTACGGCGAGCCAGCGATGGCGCTTGCCGACGACGTCGCCCGCGCCTGCCCGGCTGAGTGCTGGCTCAACCCCGTCAAGCTTATCTGCGACATGTTCAACCGCCTGTATTTCTTTGAAGACTTGGGGCCTTTTGCCGTTCGCGCGGGCGCGCTGGTCCTCATGACGCTGGTGTTTGTTGCCGCCGCCACGCTGATTTTTGGAAGGAGCCGCTATGAGCACCTTTAAGACCGCGCTTCGCATGGCGCTGGCGCACCCGTTCTACCTGCTCATCTATACGGTGTTCATTTCGCTGATGGGCGTATTCATCGCGGCATCCGTGAGCTGGAACTCGTCGCAGCTCACCGAGTACAAGCCCTACGACGCCAACGTGATCGTGGTCGACCGCGATGGCAGTGATCTTTCACTTGCGCTCACCAAGCACCTAGGTTCGCGGTTTGACCTGGTCACGGGCGTCGGCGATGACACGTACGACCTTGCGGACGCGCTCTCCAAGAGCAACAGCGCCAAGGGCAGCGCCGACTGCGTGTTCTTTATCCCGGAGGGGTTCGAGGACGACCTGGTCGCGGCTGCCCGCGCGGGGGAGTCCCTGCCCAAGCTCGATGTGACCTACGGTGCCGGCACCATGGCGGCGGCGCTTTCGTCTGCCGAGGCTTCGCGCTGGATCTCGCTCGCGGGCGCTGCGGCGGCGCTTGAGCCCGCTGCTTCTAACGGCGACGTTGCCAAGGCTGCCGAACACGCGGCCACCGAGCGTGCCGAGGTCGAGATCGAGCAGGTCAAGGTCGACTCGACTGCCGCCGCCACGCTCGAGTCGTACTTCAACTTTGGCGCGTACGCGATCATCTCGTCGGTCATCGTGTCGGTGGGACTGGTGTTCTCGGGCATGAACGAGCCCGAGCGTGTGCGCCGCATGGAGGCCGGCCCGGTCTCCGAGCGCCAGCGCTCGCTTGCCGTGTTTGCGGCCGCCGCCGTGCTCACCGTCTGCATCTGGTTTGTGTCGAGCATGATGGGCGTCGTGGGCTTTGCCGGCGCGGTTGCCGAGGTCGGCGTGGGTCGTGTGTGCCTGGCGCTGTCGGCGACGTTTGCCCTGGCGTGCACGCCTCTGGCCGTTGGCTTTGCGCTGTCGAGCCTGGGTGCGCGCGAGGAGCTGCTTAACGGTGTGGGCAACCTGCTCGGCATGCTCATGACGTTTTTGGGCGGCGCTTGGATGCCGCTGTCGCTGATGGGCTCGGCCGTGCAGACGGTGGCGCACTTTGTGCCGACGTATTGGGTGAACGACGCGATTGGCAAGGCGCTCGCTTCGGATCTGACGTCCACCGTGTTGGGTGACATCGCCTGCGACCTGGGCGTCACCGTGCTCTTCGCCGCCGCCATTGCCGCCGTAGGCCTGGCCCTCTCACGCGCCAAATCCCGCGCCTAGTCTGAAATAAATCCTAGGCCTCGCCCCAAAATAGTTCGCCAAGGTTTACTATTACGTTCATAAAGTAGTACTAGGCTAACAATGGGGGATACCATGGCAACGCAGGAAGCCTACGTCCAGGTTAAGGATCTCAAAAAGCACTACGGCGACGGTGATGCGCGCCTGACGGTACTCGATGGCATCGACACGTCCATCAACCGAGGCGAGATCTGCGTCATGCTGGGGCCCTCGGGCTCGGGCAAGTCGACGTTTCTCAACCTGATCGGCGGCCTGGAGGATGCCGACGCTGGCTCTATTTTGGTGGACGGCTGCGACCTCACGGTGCTCAAACCTACCGACCTGGGCGAGTATCGCCGCCGTGAGCTGGGCTTTGTCTTCCAGTTCTACAACCTGGTGCCCGATCTCACCATCAAGGAAAACATCGAGGTCACGGCGCACCTGTCCAAAAACCCGCTCAATGTCGACGATCTCCTGCGTTCGCTGGGCCTTTACGAGCACCGCAACAAGTTCCCGCGCCAGGTCTCGGGCGGCCAGCAGCAGCGCTGTGCCATCGGCCGCGCACTCGTCAAAAACCCGGGCCTGCTGCTGTGCGACGAGCCCACGGGCGCGCTCGACTATAAGACGTCCAAGGAAATCTTGCAGCTCATGGAGGATGTCAATCGCGAGTACGGCTGCACCATCATCATTGTCACCCACAATGCCGCCATCGCGCGCATGGCCAATCGCGTGCTGCGCCTGCGCGACGGGCGCATCGTCGAGGATGAGCTCAACGAGTCGCCCGTCGCGGCCGCCGAGCTCGATTGGTAGACGGCGCCATGACACCTCTCGCAAAACGTCTCCCACGCGAGTTGCGCCGCAATATCGGCAAGTACCTGGGCATCTTTTTGCTTATGTGCGGAAGCATCGCTCTCACCTCGGGCTTTTTGCTCGCAGCCCACTCCATCGGCTGCCTTATCGACGACATGCGCGATGCGTACACGATCGAGGACGGCCGCGTGACCACTTCCTTCGAGGCCACCAAAGACCAGCTCAAGGCCGCCGAGGATGCAGCCGGCGACGTCGGCGGCGTCGCGCTCTACAAGAATTTCTCCATCGACGCCATGGTCAAAAAGACCGCCGGCGACGACGGCACCAAGCGCACGCTGCGCACCTATGCGCATCGCACCAAGGTCGATATCGCGTCCTACTGCGAAGGTAGGCGGCCTAAGGCGGACGACGAGGTGGCCATCGACCGCGTCTTCGCCACCAATAACAACCTGTCCGTGGGCGATAAAGTCGAGCTCGAGGGTCGCACCTACACCATCTGCGGCATCATGACTCAGCCCGATAGCCAGGCGCTGTTCCTCAACAACTCCGACTTTACGGTGAACACCATCACCTATGGCGTGGCCGAGGTCACCGACGCCGGCTTTGCCGCGCTCGAGGATGCCGGCGGCGCGCCTGCCTACACATACTCCTTTACCTTTACCGATCGCGACCTCCCCACCGCGGATCGCATCGATGCGGAGCAGGATATGGTCGAGGCGCTGACCGATGCCGATGCGCGCGTGGATGACCTCATCGACGCCGATTCCAACCAGGGCATTGGCTACGCGCGCGACGACGTAGACGGCGACTCCATGATGTGGACGACGTTCTCGACATCATCATCGTGATCATGGCGTTTATCTTTGTGGTCCTTACCGACGCCACCATCGAGGAGGAGAGCGCCATCATCGGCACGCTGCTCGCCAGCGGCTATCGTCGACGCGAGATCGTGCTGCACTACCTGGCACTTCCCGCCATAGTGGGCGTGGTCGCGGCGCTTTTGGGCACTGCGCTCGGCGTTGTGTTCTTTACCGAGCCCATGCGCAGCCTCTATTACGGTTCGTATAGCCTGCCGCCCTTCCAGGTGCACTGGAGCTGGGAGATCTTTGTGAAGTGCGCCGTGGTTCCCGCCGCCGCGCTCATCCTCATCACGCTGGTGGGCCTGCTTCGCAAGATGGGCAAGACGCCGTTGCAGTTCCTTCGTCACGAGGCGAGCGGCAAATCGGGCACCAAGCGCGGCTTGCAGCTGCCGGAGCGCATGGGTTTTGTTTCCCGCTTCCGCTTGCGTATTTTCCTGCGCAACCTGGGCAACTTCGCCACGCTCTTCGTGGGCATTGCATTTGCGTCGCTGCTGCTGCTCTTTGGCCTGGCGATTCTGCCCACGATGACGCACTACGCGGACAACCTCGAGACAGGCCTGGTCGCCGAGCACCAGTACACGCTCAAGGCGCCGCTGGAGCTCGAGGGTACTGCCGAGGAGCGCGAGCAGTGATCAGCACTCGAGCGCTTGCAGTCGGTTGACGGCGCGCTGCTTTCCGCCGCTCAGGATGCCGATGACGAGCTTGACGACGCGGCCGATGCGGCGCAAGCGGCAGCCGATGCCGCGACCGCATTTCCGTCTGCCGAGAGCCTGACTGCGGCGCAGGATGCGCTTGCCAAGGTCCAGGACAAGAAGGATGCGCTTTATGCGCGCCTCGATGACCTTGCCGATGCCCTCGGCTGCGACCGCGACGAGGCTATCGACCTGATCGACAAGGCCTCTAAGATCGACACCGACAACGATGATATCCACCCGGTCAACACGATCGACAACGGTGCAGGCGCAATCGCGCAGGCCGAGAAATACGCCGTCTACCAGCTGCAATACGATCGCGGCGACGGAAATGGCGAGGAGACGATTTCCGTTTACGGCATTTCATCCGATTCGCGCTATTGGAAAGACCTCAACGTCGGCGACGGGCGCGTCGTCTTTGGCGGCGGCCTGCTCGACAAGTTTGGCTGGAGCGAGGGGCAGAAGGTCACGCTCGGCGACAAGTACGAGGGCGAACATTATTCCCTTGAGTACGCGGGCAAGGACTGTGCCTGGGGCTCCAAGTCGGACATGAATATCTATATGAGTATCGACGACTTTAACGAGCTTTTCGACAACGACGCCGCCTACTTTAACGGCTATGTGAGCGACGAGAAGCTCGACCTCGATGCTCGTTACTTTGCCGGTGACACCACGCCCGACGACATGCGCGCCGTGGGCGACCAGTTCATCGGCATGATGAGCAAAATGATCGGCATGATGGTTGGGCTCGCGGTGTTTATCTTCCTGCTGTTTATGTACCTGCTGACCAAGGCTGTGATCGACCACAGCGCCCGTTCGATCAGCTACATGAAAGTCTTTGGCTATCGCGATAGCGAGATTTCGCATCTGTACATCCGCTCGATCACGTTGTGCGTGGCGGCGTCACTCGTGCTGAGCCTGCCGGTCATTATTGGCTCGCTCACGGCCATCTTCCGCTCCATGTTGCTTGCCTACAACGGCAATATCGAGATCTACGTGCCCGCTTGGTCCATGGCTGCATGCGTCGGCATTGGCTTTGCGACCTACCTGGTCGTGGCGCTGCTGCACACACGCTCCATCAAACGCGTCAGCCTCGCCGAGGCGCTCAAGGTTCAGGAATAGGAGGGCTCATGGCCAGATCGGCAGAAGAGCTCAAGCAGCTTTCCGTCAAAGAGTTCACCGAGGCGGCGAAGATCTACGAGTCCGGCCATGCCGGGATCTACGAGATGTGCAAGGACGACTATCCGCAGATGCTCGAGGAGCTCGCGCTCGAGCCGTTCGAGGATGTGCTCGACGTGGGCTGCGGAACCGGAGCAGTCCTGGAGCTGCTGCACGGGGAATACCCGGGCAAGCACCTGACGGGGCTCGACCTCACGCCCAAAATGATCGAGGCGGCATGCGCCAAGCAGCTCGGGAACGTCCGCTTCGTCGTCGGGGACGCCGAAGCCCTGCCCTTCGAGCCGCAAAGCTTCGACGCCGTGCTCTGCTCCAACAGTTTCCATCACTATCCGCACCCCGAGAGGTTCTTCGCCGAGGCGGCCCGAGTCCTGCGCCCCGGCGGGCGCCTGATTCTCCGCGACTACACGTCGAACGACTTCGTGGTATGGCTCATGAACACCTTTGAGCTGCCGTTGGCGCGCCTCGCAGGTCACGGCGATGTCCGGATCTGCAAGGTGTCCGAGCTTCGCGCGCTCGCCGAGAGGGCCGGATTCCTCCTGCTCAAGCTCGAGGCGCAGAAAGGCTTCCGTGCCCACCTGGTTGCGCGCAAGCCCTCCTAGGCCGACCATACATCACACGCATTTTGGGACGGGGGATTTTGTCCCACGCGACGCCTTTCCTGCCAGACGCAGATGACGTGCTGCATGCCCAGGCTCGCGCAGGCGATGGCGACCCAGCAGCAGGCGCCCAGCAAGAGTGGTCATTGGGGACAGACTTAAATGACTAGTCATCGGGGACAGTCTTTGCCGATTTGCCGGTTCGCCGGCCGGGCTGGCAAGGACTGTCCCCAAGTGCCGGGTGGCGAAAGAGTGTCCCCAACGACTAGGTTTCGCGCTTGACTTCGACCCTACTTCAATGGGTACCATCCCTTATGTCTGTAACGCCATATAGACCGAGGGGATAGATCTATGACCGCAACTGCACCCGCAGCACCCGCTAAGGTGTACTTCACCAACCTGCGCACGCATGCTCGCGAGAGCCAGCTCGACAAGCTCAAGCGCCTCATCCGTCACGCCGGAATTGAGCAGATCGACTTTGAGAACAAGTTCGTCGCCATCAAGATTCACTTTGGCGAGCTGGGCAACCTGAGCTTTTTGCGCCCCAACTACGCCCGCGCCGTCGCGGATGTCGTGAAGGAGCTGGGCGGCAAGCCCTTCCTCACCGACTGCAATACGCTCTATGTGGGTAGCCGCAAAAACGCGCTTGAGCACATCGACACCGCCTACCAGAACGGCTTTACCCCGTATGCCACGGGTTGCCAGATCATCATCGCCGACGGCCTCAAGGGCACCGACGAGGCGCTCGTCCCGGTCGAGGGTGGCGAGTACGTGCGCGAGGCCAAGATCGGTCAGGCGCTCATGGATGCCGATATCGTGATCAGCCTCACCCACTTTAAGGGCCATGAGCAGGCCGGTTTTGGCGGCGCCATGAAGAATCTGGGCATGGGAGGCGGCAGCCGCGCCGGCAAGATGGAGCAGCATGCCGCCGGCAAGCCGAACGTCTCGACCGAGCACTGCGTTGGCTGCCGTGCCTGCGAAAAGATCTGCGCGCACAACGCTGTCTCGTTCACCGACACCCGCGAGCGCGAGCTTGCCAACGGCAACACCCGCACGGTCCACGTCGCTGCCATCGACCACGATCGCTGCGTGGGCTGCGGACGCTGCATTGCGGCATGCAACCAGGACTGCATCAAGCCCGGCTATGACGCCGCGGCCGACGTGCTCAACTGCAAGATCGCCGAGTATACGAAGGCCGTTGTCGACGGCCGCCCGAGCTTCCACATCTCGCTTGCCATGGATATCAGCCCCAACTGCGATTGCCATCCCGAAAACGATACGCCTATCGTCAACGACATCGGCATGTTTGCGAGCTTTGACCCGGTCGCCATCGACCAGGCCTGTGCCGATGCCGTCATGGCATCCGAGCCGCTGCCCAACACCGAGCTCACCGACAGCGCCGCCAAGATGGAGCATAACCACGAGCATCTGGAGGGCGAGCAGGCGCACGACCCCTTCTGCATCACGCATCCCGATACCGATTGGCGCGCATGCATCGCGCACGCCGAGAAGATCGGCCTGGGCACGAGCGAGTATGAGCTCATCGAGGTCAAGTAGCGCCTAGCCATTGGACATATCAAGCGCTTTTGGAGCGCAACGTTAGCAAAAGCCGCCCGTGAGCACAGTGCCTACGGGCGGCTTTTTGGAAGTGCTAGGGGGTCAGATAGACCAGTAAACCGTCCTATTTCCTAAAATACTCGTCGAGGAAGTTGTCGACTGTGTCCCAGTAGAGCTCGGGGTCAACTTGCGCACTCTTGGCGTGGGCGGCGTCATGGATGGTGAGCTTTTGCTTGACCTTGCTGGCGCACGCGTCGTAGTTTTGGTTGAGCATACTGTACGGTACAAAGGTGTCCTGGTCGCCGTGGATAAACAGCATGGGAACTGTCGCGTGTTTGAGTTGCTCCACACTGCTCGCCTTATGAAAGTCGTAGCCCGCGCGCACGTTGCACACCAAGTTTGCTACATCGAGCAAGGGAAAGCTGGGCAGGCCGAACACGTCCTTGAGCTGCAGGGAAAACTCGTCCCAAACACTTGTATAACCGCAGTCCTCGATAATGCATTTCACGTTTGCGGGCAGAGGTTCCCCCGCGACGTTCATGGCGGTTGCCGCACCCATCGACTCGCCAAAGACCAAGATGCGCGCCTCGGGGTCAGCCTGAACGATTCGCTCGATCCATGCGACGACATCGAGCCGCTCGGGCCAGCCCATGCCGATATAGTCGCCGCCGGAGCGCTCGTGGGCGCGGGCGGCGGGTGCGAGTACGTTCATGCCGCGGTCGTGGAATCGCTTGACGTATCGGGCCATACCGATGGGCTCGTTGGTATATCCATGCAGGCAGACGGCGTAGTCGTGCGTGCTCTCCGACGCAGCAAAATACCAGGCGGCAAGCTCGGTCCCGTCGTCCGCGGTGAGGCTCCTGCTCTCGCGGTTCTCTTTAAACCATGCCCGCGCCTCGGTATCCTCGGCATCCGGCTGCTCACCTTCTTTGTCGTTCTTGCTATCCTGCATCATCTTCATGGTGTATGGCGCGCGGGGATTCAGCGCGAAGTCAAACAGAAAGTTGCCGGCAAATCCGAGCAGCGCAACGACAACCACCAGTGCAACGATGCCGGCTATCTTGAGCTTTCGATGGGAACGTGCGTTTTGAGCCATGCGGTATTCTCCTATAAGATGTTAATACATCAACATTTAATGCAAGCGCATTATGGACGTTCGCCGTTGATGCGTCAACAGGCAAAGAATGGGTAAACAAAGGGTCACGTATAGTGCAAATTTCGCACGTACCCAGACGCTTTGATATAGTGTTGAGAACTCTTTACGTTGGAGGATGTAACCGGCATGTCCGATTCGAGCGACAGTTCTAAGCCGCGACCCAAGACCGCGGCCGTTCCACACTACACGGTGGGTGAGGAGATCATGAACTCCGTCACCCATGGTGTCGGCTGCCTGCTGGGTATCGCGGGCCTGGTGCTCCTGATCGTACTCGCCGCCCTGCGCGGCGGAGGCCCGGCCCACATGGCCGCGGCAATTGTCTACGGCGTCAGCATTATCCTCGAATACCTAGCCTCCACGCTCTACCACGCGATTCAGCCCGCGCGCGCCAAGCGCGTGTTTCGCATCATCGACCACAGCTGCATCTACCTGCTCATTGCGGGCAGCTATACGCCGTTTTGCCTCATCACGCTCGCAAACGACGGCGGCGCTGTGCTGTTCTTTGCCGTATGGGCCATCGCCATTATCGGCATCGCCCTCGAGTGCTTTATGCGCGAGCGCCAGCCGCATTGGGTAAGCGGCCTGGTCTATCTGCTGATGGGCTGGCTCGTTGTCTTTAAGCTGCCCGAGCTCGTGGCGCTGCTCAACCCCGTGGCACTTGCCCTGCTCGCCGTCGGCGGCGTGTGCTACACCGCGGGCGTGCCGTTCTATATCGCCAAAAACGTGCGCTATCTTCACAGCGTGTTTCACCTGTGGGTACTCGCCGGCAGCATCTTCCAGTTCATGGCGGTGATCCTCTTCGTAATCTAGCGACCACGCCAGCGCCCGTGCCCCCGCTCGGTCGCCAGTGCAATTGCCGTATCCGCCGTCAACGTTTTAATCCGACATCCCGAATCTTGGAGGTTCGAGAAACTCCCGATGGACATAACCATCTCCCTTATCACCACCCTCGTTTTGACCCTCATCAACGGCTACTTCTCTATGTCCGAGATGGCGCTCACCACGGCCAAGCGCGCCGTGCTGGAGCACGAGGCCGAGGAAGGCGACAAGCGCGCCGAGCGTGCCATTAAGCTGGCTGCCGACTCCGACCAGCTGCTCGCCACCATCCAGGTCGCCATCACGCTCGTGGGCTTCGCCTCGTCCGCCGTCGCCTCGACGAGTCTGTCCGACCCGCTCGCCACGTGGCTCATGAGCTTTGGCATCGCGCCGCTCTCCGCCATCGCGCGCGGCCTGGCGCCGGTCATCATCACCGTCGCGGTCGCCTTCGTGTCCATTGTGATCGGCGAGCTTGTGCCCAAGCGCATCGGCCTGTCCAACGCCGAAGGCGTGTCCAAGCAGGTTGTGGGGACGTTGTCGTTTTTCCAAAAGATCGCCCGTCCGCTCGTGTGGCTGACCGGTGCTTGCTCCGATGGCCTGGCCCGCATCCTGCGCATCAAGAGTGCCGACGACCGCCAGAACGTCTCGGAAGAAGAGATCAAGTACATGGTCTCGGAGCAGGACGACCTGCTCGACGAGGAAAAGCGCATGATCCACGAGATCTTCGACCTGGGCGACACCGTTGCCCGCGAGGTCATGGTGCCGCGCGTGGACACCACCATGTGCGAGGACGACGAGACGGTCGCCGACGTGCTGTCCACCATGCGCCAGACCGGCTTTAGCCGCATCCCCGTCTATCACGAGGATCCCGACAACGTCGCCGGCATCGCGCACATCAAGGACCTGATTCAGCCCGCGCTCGACGGCAAGGGCGACCAGCCCATCGCCGGCTTTTTGCGCGACGCCACCTTTGTGCCCGACACCAAGGACATCCTGCCGCTGCTGTCCGAGATGCAGACCTCGCACGACCAGATCGTGGTGGTCGTGGACGAGTACGGCGGCACGGCCGGCATCATCACCATCGAGGACATCGTCGAGGAGATCGTCGGCGAGATCGAGGACGAGTTCGACCCCGACAACAAGTATCTCACGCGCCTTTCGCGCCGCGAGTGGCTCGTTGATGGGCGTTTTTCGTGCGATGACGCGATTGAGCTTGGTTGGCCGCTCGAGGAAAGCGATGATTATGAGACCATCGCCGGCTGGATTTTGGAGCTTTGCGACTCGGTGCCCGACATCGGAGAGGTGTTTGAGGTTGCGGGGTACAAGTTTAAAGTGCAGTCGATGCGTGGCCAGCGCATCTCGCTCATTCGCGTGATCGCTCCGGCCGAAACCGATAAGAAGGATTCCGAGTCTTCGGTAGACGAGCCGACGGCGTCGGGTGCGGGCTCTGTGGATCCGCACGATGGCGACGAGTAGGACAAGGAAGAGTAGGGGAGAGTTATGGCAGGCCTGTTCAACATCCTTAAGGTCACCGTCAGCGAGGACAAGATTTGCGCGCATGTGCTGGTGAACCCCGGCATGCCGCTCATGACCTCGGAGGATATCGAGGCCACGGCGCGCGTGTATTACCTGGTGCCGGCGATTGCCAAGCACCTGTGCCTGGGTGATTCCGGTCGCGAATTCCAGGACTGCATGGGCCAGACCGAGCTTTGCCACCTGCTTGAGCATGTGACGGTCGAGCTCATGAACGAGACCGGTCTTGCCGGTAGCATCTCGTGCGGCCGCACGCGCGTAAGCGAGCACGACGAGCGCGTCTTTGAGGTTGAGCTTTCGTGCCCCGACGACGCGCTGGCCATCGGTGCGCTGTCTTCGGCCACCTTTATGATGGACTGGGCGTACCTGCACGCCGACCAGCCTGCCCCCGACGTGGAAGGCACGGTCGCGGGCCTGCGCAACCTGGTGTTGGGCATGCGCGCCGAGGCCGAGGGCAAGGATCCTCACGAGGCCGTCGCCGCTGTGAACGGCGAAGATGCTGCCGAGGACGAGGGCGCTGACGAGGGCGATGTGCCGGTCGACGCCGAGCCCGTTGCCGATGCGACCGCCGAGCCCGTTCCCACCGAGCCCCAGGGCGTCCCCAACTTTGACGACGAGCCCCAGGTGGCGATTGATACCGAGGGTGCGGTTGCCGAGAACCACGAGGCCTCCGCTGCCGTCTTTGGCGGTGCGGCGACGGTTCCGGCAGGACCTGCGCATGAGGGCGGCCTGCCGCTCGTGGACGGCGCCGGCGAGGACCCGGGTGCCACGGTGACCATGCCGGCTATGCCCCAAGAGTAGGCCTACGCGTTTATCACCATCACGTACCTGCGCCTTTGCCGTACGCAGATGAGCGGAGCGGCAAGTGATGCGCTGCGGGTATAATGGACAGCATTCAAACGGTGGGCACCGACGTGCCCGCAGGAGAGGAATGATCATGGGTAAGACTTTCAGCTTTGTCTCCGGCGCACTTTTTGGTGCCGCTGCCGGCGCTATTGTCGGCGTTGCTCTGGCCCCGCGCTCGGGCGCCGAGACCCGCGCCATGGCTGCCGATATCGCCAACGACGCCTGGGACAATATGCGCGACACCTACGAGCACAGCGCCGAGGAGGCCCGTGCTGCGGTGAATGACTTTGGCCCGATGGTCGACGCCAAGACCGACGACCTGCGCGCCAAGGTCGACCTGGCCCGCGAGCGCATGGACCAGCTGCGCGAGCAGCTCAACGACGCCATTTCGGGCGGCAACGTGACGCCTGCCGCCGACGTCGTGGTCGAGAACGCCGTCGAGGCTGATACCGAGGCTGCGGAGCCCTCGACCGAGGCATAATGCGCGCCGGGGATTTTGTCGGCGCCAAGATCTATCGCAAGCCTACCGAGGACAAGCGCACCAAAAAGGACGGCACGCCGCGCAGCCCTAAAAAGCTCGGAAAGATTCACTTTCCGGTCTTTACCCCGGGCGGTACGCGCGTGGTCGGCTTTATGGTCCGCCAGTCCGATATCGCGGGCATGATCGAGCGTCCCGACCGATTCGTAGCGCTCGACGCCATTGGTGTCTACGAGGGCGCCATTGCGGTTGATGACGTCAAGGACACGTACGATGCCGCCGCCGCCAAGCGCCTCGACATCAACCTGGACGATTGCATCATCTGGGTCGGTATGGACGTGCGCACGGAATCGGGCGACGTCGTGGGCTATTGCTCGGATGTGGAGTTCAAGCCGCGTTCGGGCACCGTGCAGGCATTCTATGTGACCGCCGGTGCTGCTTCGAGTGTTTTGGTTGGTGACACGCAGGTGCCGCCGACGATGCTGCGCGGCTATGCGGACGGCGCGATGATTGTTTCGGACGAGGTCAAGTCGCTCGGGTATTCGGGCGGCGCCGCCGCAAAGGCTGCCGAGGCAAGCGTCGTGGTGGGCGACAAGGTCAAAAAGGGCGCCAAGGTGCTCGACGACAAGGGATCGGTTGCCGTGGACAAGGGCAGTCGCGCACTGGGCAAGCAGCTCGGCAAGACGCGCGGCATGTTCAAGGCCTTTAAGGACGAATACCAAAAGGCGAGCGGAGGCTCGTCAAAAGCTACAAAATAGCGACGTACCAAATGATGGGAGGCAAGCCGGAGACCTGTTGCTCCGGCTTGCTGTGTTTATGGGGGAGGGCACATGCGCCAAAACGGATCCAACTTAAACGGGCGTTCGGGTGCGCGTCCGACGGCGCGCCGCGACCTGGGGCAGCTGCCCAGCGGTCAGCGCAAGCGTCACCGTAAGCCCGGCGCGATGTATCTCAACCATAGCCGCGGGTTTAGCGATCGCAGCGCGCGCATCGGCAACAGCCGCACGCCCCGTCGTTCGTCTCGCCTGCCCTATGCGCTCATCGCCGTTGGTTGCGCGCTTGTGTTGTTTATCGCCGCCGTCGTGGGCTACGTCAACCGTAGCGTGGACGTGGAGCTCAACGGCCAGAAGACCGCGGTGCGCGTGGGCTCTACGCTGCAGAATCTCATCGACGACCAGGAATTGGCTGACACCTACGACGCAGGCGACCTGCTGGCCGTCGATGACAGCGTGCTCAAGCGCCATGGGGGCGAAAAGCTGTCGGTGAAGGTCGACGGTAAGCGCGTGAAACAGGGCAAATGGGATAGCCGCGAACTTGAGGGCGGCGAGAAGGTGACGGTCAAGGATGGCCGTAACACCTACGAGAAGCACGAGGTTCAGGCTACGGTTATCGAGCCCAAGCTCAAAGTCGAGGGCACGGGCGCTATCGAGTATGTGCAGACGTGGGGCGTCCAGGGCCGATCCGAGGTGTGGGTTGGTGAGCAGTCGGGCAAGACGCAAGACCGCGGCGAGGTTGTGCCCGCCACCGATTGCGTCGTTGCGTGCGCCAGCGTGGCGCCCAAGGGCAACGAAAAGTATGTGGCGCTGACGTTTGACGAGGGTCCGAGCGGCGCCACCAAACAGATCTTGCAGGTGCTCAAGGAAAAGCGTGTCACCGCGACGTTCTTCCTTTCGGGCGATGCGGCCGAGGCCTCGCCTGCCACGGCCAAGGCGATTGTCGATGCAGGGTGCGAGATTGGATCCAACAGCTACAGCGACGATTCGCTCAAGGGTCAGGACCGTGAGGCGGTACGTGAACAGATCACGAAAGGCACCGATGCGATTAAGTCGGTGACCGGCGTGAAGACGATGCTGCTGCGTGCTCCCTACGCTGCCTTTGACGAGCAAAACTGGATTGATTCGATGGACCTGGTCTCCGCCGTGGTCTCGTGGAATATCGACTCGGGCGACTGGCTGCTCAACGGTGCCGACGAGCAGGTCTCGACGGTGCTCGATTCGGTGACGCCGGGCAATATCGTGCTGCTCACCGATAGAGACGAATGCGCCGAGCAGACGCTCGAGGCGCTGCCGCAGATTATCGACGGCCTCATCGCCGACGGCTACAAGATCGTGACGCTCAGCGACCTGGTCAAGACGGATACGTCGCTGAGCAAAAAGCTCACCTCGCTGACGAAGGTCACCATGCCCAAGGACGCCGTGTTCCCCCAACTTGTCGAGGACGATGACACCACAGAGTAGTCATTGGGTAGTCATTTAAGAACGTCCCCAATGGCTATGTCACGGATACGTCAGCGTTTGGTATGCCTGCAATGTGCAGCGCATAAATTCGATGCCGCAGGGCGATGCTGATGCTATAGTTACTGCGGTTAATGAGGGTCAAGAGAAAGGTTACAGGTGAAATCCAAACCTCGACCATACAGTCGATGACCCCATGCAGGTGCTTTTTGCGCATGCACGGGGTGTAAGCGTCGAGCGGCGTGCCGCCCGCGCATGCGTATACATATCCAGAAGCCCCCGGACGCCGCACGCGCGGCCGCGTCCGGAGGAATAATGATGGGGAGCACCATTGAATTATCTGAGTGAGATGCTCAAATTGCCGGTCTTGGACGTCGACGGCGAAAAGCTCGGCGTGGTCAACGATTTTGGTATTGCTACCGGCGAAGTTTTTCCGCACGTGACGTCGCTCGCGTTCCGCGGACCCGGCAAGACGCCGTTTATGATCAGCTGGCGCAAATGGGTCGACCGTATCGACGAGACGGGTGTACACCTTAAGACGTCGGCCACCGAAATCCGTTTTTCGTACCTGCAGCCGACCGAACTCTTGCTTGCCCGCGATGTGCTCAACAAGCAGATTGTCGACACGCAGGGCATGAAGGTCGTGCGCGTAAACGACATCAAGTTTTCCATGTCGGGCGAAAACCAGCTGCGCCTGCTGGGCGCCGAGGTTGGTGCTCGCGGTCTGCTACGCGCCATCAGCCCCGCGCTCGAGCATATCGTCGAAGGCTTTATGAAGCACCTGGGCAAGCCGCTCAGTGAGGACATCATCGCTTGGTCCTACATGGACCTGCTCGACCGCTCGACCAAGAACATTCAACTTTCGGTGTCGCACAAGACGCTCGGCGAGCTGCACCCTGCCGACATCGCCGATATTATCGAGCAGCTCGACCCGCGCCTACGTGCGCAGGTGTTTGCGCAGCTCGATACTGCCCAGGCCGCCGAGGCCATCTCGGAGTTCGATGACGACGAGCTTATGACCGAGATGCTCGAGGGCCTGTCCGACACGGACGCATCGTCGATGCTGGCCATGATGGACCCGGACGACGCCGCCGACCTGATCGACGAGCTCGATTACGAGAAGGCCGAGAAGCTCCTGCGCCTGATGGGCGTCAAGGAGGAGAAGGCGATTCGTAACCTGCTGGGCTATGAGGACAACACCGCCGGCCGCATCATGACCTCGGAGTTTGTCTCGCTGCCCGCCACGGCGACGGTCGGCGATGCCATCGAGGCGATTCGCAAACTCGATGAGGACTTCGAGAGTGTCTATTACGTCTATACCGAGGATCCGAGCGGCATGCTCACCGGCGTGCTCTCGCTGCGCACGTTGATCGTGGCCGACCGCGATGCCACGCTGGGCCAGCTCGCCTATCGCGACCTGGTCTACGTGTCGCCCGACGAGGACCAGGAAGACGTGACGGACGAGATGACCAAGTACGACCTGGTTGCCATCCCTGTCTGCGACGAGAACCGTCATATCCTGGGCATCGTGACCTTCGACGACGCCATGGACGTTATCGCCGAGGAGCATCAGGAGGACCTGCAGATCGCCGGTGTCGGCTCGGGCGATAGCGCGTCGGACGACTCGACGAACGTGCTCAGCTGGTTTGTGCATCGCCAGTACTGGGTTGTCGTGTGGGGCATTGCCTCGTGCATCATGGCAACGGTGCTGGGGACGGCGCTCGGCTCCGCGCATCTGGTGGTGTTCCCCATGTGCGCCATGCCGCTCGTGCTGCTTGCTGCCTCGCGCATGGTGTCGTTCGTCAAGAACTACTTCTTGGAGTATGACGGTCACGACGACGAGCCCAAGCCGTATCTGGGGTTCTTCTTCCAGAGCACGGGCATGGGCCTGATTCTGTCACTCGTGACCTACCTGTGCGCCCAGCTGGTGCGCACCGCCGCGTTCCCCGATGCGCCCATGTTTGAGGAGCAACTCTTTACCGGGTCCTTTAATATCGCTGCCATCATTTGCCTGGTTGGCAACATGAGCGCCGTGATTTACCTGATGGTGCTGTTCTGGCGTGACGAGCATGACCTCAACACGTCGGGCACCGCCATGAACGTTATTGCCGTCATGATCTCGTGCGTAGCGTACTGCGCCGCTGCGGTGCTGCTCACCATGTCGGTCATTGGTTAGGTGGTCGCGTGCAAAATACCAAGCAAAAGTCGGGCACCAAGCAAAAGTTGACCATCGCGGCCATCTTTGGCGCTATGGGTCCCGGTCTGCTGGCGGCGCTTTCGGGCAATGACGCCGGCGGCATTGCAACGTATTCCAGCGCGGGCGCCAGCTATGGCTACAAGATGCTCTGGATGCTTCCCGTCATGACTGTGCTGCTCATCGTGACGCAGGAGACCGCGGCGCGCTGCGGCTGCGTCACGGGCAAGGGCCTGGCATCGCTCATTCGCGAGCGCTTTGGCGTGCGCAAGAGTGTACTTGCTATGGCGGCGCTGTTGATCGCCAACACAGCCGTGACCATTTCGGAGTTTGCGGGTATTGCGAGCGGCCTTGCCCTCTTTGGCGTGCCGGCGAGCATCTCGGTGCCGTTGGTGGCGCTGCTGGTGTGGATGCTTACCATGTCGGGTAGTTTCCAGCGCATCGAGAAGATTCTGCTGCTGGTGAGCTGCGTGTTCGTGACCTATATTGTCGCCGCGTTCATGGCTGGCCCCAACTGGGGTGAGGTCGCGGTCGACCTGGTCGTGCCTAACATTCAAAATGACCCCAGCTACGTGTCGCTCGTGGTCGCAACGATCGGTACCACCATCGCGCCGTGGATGATTTTCTTGGCGCAGAACAACGTGGTCGATAAGAACGCGGGCGAGGACGATATCGTGCTGCAGCGCATCGATACTGTGAGCGGCTCGCTTGCCGCCGATATCATTGCCGGCTTTATTATCATCACGACCGGTACGGTGTTGTTCCCGGCGGGTATTCAGATTAGCGATGCCGCCGATGCTGCCCGCGCGCTGGAGCCTATTGCGGGTCAGTGGTCCACGGTACTGTTTGCCTCGGGCCTGGTCGCGGCGAGCTTCTTGGCCGCCTGCGTGCTGCCGGGCGTTACGTCGAGCGCTATCTGCGAGGCATTTGGCTGGGAGCGCGGTGCCGACCGCAGCTGGGACGAGGCCCCGGTTTACCGCGGCATCATTACGGCCATCATCGGTATCTCTGCCGTGCTGGTGCTTATGCCCGGCGTCGATCTGTTCCAGATTATGATGACCTCGCAGGTCATCAATGGCGTGCTACTGCCCGTGGTTCTGGTGTTCCAGGTGGTTATTGCCGCTGACCGTCACATTATGGGCACTAACCGCAATGGCCGCGTGTGGAACGTGCTCACTTGGGCGACTATCGCCGTGATTACGGTGCTGACAGTCGTCATGTTTGTGCTGCAAGCGATGGGCTACAGCGCTTAACGCCCACTTTTGCTTCCGAACAGGCCGCAGCGATGGGCTGCGGCCTGTTTTTTGTCTGCTATAGGGTGTTAGTTATATAGCAATGGACAAAAAATGCCAAATATGAGTACTGTTGCTAAGTGAATAGCATTTACATCCTAAAAGATAATGAACATAGCCTTTAGTATGTTCATTAAAATTGGCTCCAATACGCCTTAACCAGTCAGGTTGGCTGCTTTAGGGGGTTGTAGGGGTCGCTCGGACGTCATTTTGGGTGGTTTTGCCTGCTACTAAAATGGTAACAGTACTCATATTTGCCCTTTTTTGCCCACAGACCTTTGAGGGTGCGGCGAAAAGGGCTTGTTTTGATTGTTTGGGGCAGGCACGAGGCGCGGAAACGATGTCTGGAGCGACGGAGCGGCCTGGAATTCATCCGTAGAGGTCTTCATTGGCTGCGCCAGGAGTGTCCCTAGGTACCGGTACATAAGGAACGTCCCTAACTGCCGGAGGGGGCGTCTGCCACGGCTGACGCCCCCT
>CABUZD010000016.1 GCA_902495945.1 uncultured Collinsella sp. | reverse complement strand
GTCAGGTCAAGATAGGAGCTGCAAATCACGTGGCCGATGGTCTGGGCCTTGGTGGTGTCGCCCTCCTTGCTGGGACGGAAATCGGTGGTGCGCACCATTTCCCAACCATGCGTGCCTGCGGCGTCCTCGCCGTAGAAATAGTTGGTGGTGGATGTGCCGAGCACCTTGTTCGATTCGTTTTCAAAGGCCTCGTCGAGCGGCTTGATCTTGTTGCGGACGGCTTCAAGGCAGCTTTGGTAGTCGGAGCCCTTGTCGGGGTCTGCCAAAAGGTCGTTGACGTTCTTGGCGGTGTAGAGCTTCTCGTCGCTGCCGTCTGCAGGGACCGTGACCGTGTCATCGTCGGTCGTCTCGGTGCCATTGGTGTCGTACTTGTACGGAATGGAAAGCAGCCCCACCTCGGCAAAGGCGCTGCCTGCCTCGACAACGTGGATTGTCTTGCCGTCGGCTCCCGTCACCTTCTCGTTAAGGTTGATGTGCTCGTGGCCTGCGATAAGGGCATCGATGCCACGGAGCCGTGTGGCAAAGGTCTTGGCGTTGAGCGTATGCGCGATACAGACGACAACGTTGCAGCCCGCCTTGCGCAGCTGCTTTGCCTCGGTATTGATGGCGTTCGTGGCACTCGAGAACGACGTGCCCGCGACCAGGTCCGCGCGCAGCGAGGATCCCAGCGACTCATCCATGGCACCCACGACGCCGACCTTGATTTTGTAGTCGAATGTGGAGTGATCCTCGCTATCCTCCCAGGTGCGATCGAGCGTCTTCGTGATGCTCGAGCTCCATACGCCGTTCGAGGACTTTGCGTTGGCGCAGAGCATGGCGAAGGGCGTGCCGGTGGTGCTGTAGCCGGTCATGGCGCGGAGTTTGTCCGCGCCGTAGCTCCAGTCGTGGTTGCCTGGCGTGGTCGCGTCGTAGCCGTCGACGTAGAAGGTGTCCATGAGCTCGGCGATGCTCTTGCCCTCGCTCATGGTGGCGAAGGACTGTCCGTGGAAGGTGTCGCCCGCATCGAGCAAAAGATCGGGGGCGTTGCCCTGGGCGCTATAGAGAACCGCCAGTCCGTCAAAACCCACAGTGCCGGTGCCCTTGCTTTCGTTGTAGCTGTACTTGTAGCTGCCGTGGATATCGTTGGTGTGCATGACGGCCACGGAGCCGTCAATAGCGGCGGGCAGGTTCCCCGCGAAAGCGAGGCTTGGGATGCCTGCGAGCGCGCCGGCAAACAACGCGGCGGCTAACGCAAGGCGGGGGAGTCTTTTCATGGCAGTTTCCTTAGTCCTTAGCCAGAATGTCTGGTTGAATATCGGATTATCGACATAATATGCGAAAACCGCCGCAAGGGCGTTTGTCCCTTTGCGGCGGTTTTGACGTTTGCGCAGATAAAACCTACCAAAATAAACCTGTCCCTTTTTGGCAGGTTTTAGCTCAGCAGCATGCGGTCGTTGGCGAGCTCGCCGCCCGAGACCTCCTCGAACTTCTGTAGCAGGTCGGCCACGGTGAGCGACTTCTTCTCGTCGCCGGCCACGTCGTAGATCACATGGCCCTCGTGCATCATGATCAGACGGTTGCCCAGACGGATGGCGTCGTTCATGTTATGCGTGACCATGAGCGTGGTCAGGTGGTTCTCGTCGACGATCTCCTCGGTCAGGTTGAGCACCTTAGAGGCCGTCTTGGGGTCGAGGGCCGCAGTGTGCTCGTCGAGCAGCAGCAGGCGCGGCCTGGTGAGCGTGGCCATCAGCAGGGTGAGTGCCTGGCGCTGGCCACCCGAGAGCAGGCCGACCTTGGCGTTGAGACGCGTGTTCAGACCAAGGTCCAGGCGCTTGAGCAGCTCAACGTACTCATCTTTCTCGGCCTTGGTGACGCCCCACGAAAGGCCGCGACGCTGGCCGCGACGCTTGGCGAGGGCCAAGTTCTCGGCAATCTGCATGTCGGCAGCGGTACCGCGCATGGGGTCCTGAAACACGCGGCCCAGGTACTTGGCGCGCTGCGACTCGCTCAGGCGCGAGATGTCGGTGCCGTCGAGCTCAATAACGCCCGAATCGAGCGGGTACACGCCGGCGATCATGTTGAGCAGCGTGGACTTGCCGGCGCCGTTGCCGCCGATCACGGTTACAAAGTCGCCGTCATTCAGGGTGAGGTCGACGCCGGTGAGCGCGCGCTTCTCGGTGACGGTGCCCTTGTTAAAGGTCTTCTTGACGTGCGAGAGCTTAAGCATCTGCCTCATCTCCCTTCGTGTAGGAGCTGCGGAGCTTATAGCGCTCCCAAACCACGGGCACGCACAGGGCCACAGCGACAATTACGGCGGAGAGCAGCTTCATGTCGTTGGCGTCCATGCCCAACTGCAGCACGATGGCGCGGATAAGGAAGTACACCACGGAGCCAAAGACGGCGGAGGCAAGACGGACGCTAAACTGCGTGAGGCCGCCGGGCAGCAGACGGCCGAGCACCTCGCCGATAACAATGGCGGCAAGACCGATAACGATGGCACCGGTGCCCATACCAATGTCGGCATACTTTTGGCTCTGGCAGATGAGCGCGCCCGAAAGGCCGATGAGGGCGTTGGAGAGCACGAGGGCGATCATCTTGGTGGAGTTGGTGTTGACGCCCAGAGCGCGGATCATGTACTCGTTGTTGCCGGTGGCGCGCAGCGCCGAGCCGATCTCGGTGCCAAAGAACCAATACAGGATGGCAACGATAGCCACGGCGAGCAGGATGCCCAAGATGATGGCAACGGTGGACTGCGGCAGGCCGGTCATATTGCTGACGGCCGAGAACACGGTGCCCTTGGCAAGAATGGGCGTATTGGACTTGCCCATGATACGCAGGTTAATGGACCACAGGCTGATCTGGGTGAGGATTCCGGCGAGGATCGCGGGAATCTCAAAGACGGTGGTCAAAATGCCCGTGACGGCACCCGCGATGGCGCCGGCGCACATACCGGCCAGCACGCCGAGCAGCGGGTCGACGTTGTTATTGACGATGAGCACAGCGCAGACGCAGCCGCCGAGGGCAAAGCTGCCGTCGCAGGTCATATCGGGAATGTCGAGCAGGCGGAACGTGATAAACACGCCAAGCACCATAATGCCCCAGAGGACGCCCTGCGAAACGGCGCCCTGCAATGCAATGAGCATGCTTCATACCTCCTAGGATAGGGTGGACACGTGGTTCACCATGATAGCGGTAACAATGCATAAAAGAGCTGCGGCCGGATGTTTTGACTCATCCGAAACAAGCAGGGCGAACGCCGGTCTACAGCGCCCGCCCCTGTGGCTCAGATATTGAATAACGCGGCTAAAGCGCGAGCACGGGCTCTAGACGCATGCCGCGTATGGCATTACGCGTCCAGAGCGGAAAGGTCGATGCCCAGGGCCTCGGCCATTTCGTCGTTCTTGACGACGACCAGGTCCTTGCTCGAGAGGTGCTTGATCGGCATGTCTTCGGGCTTGGCCTCGCCCTTCAGGATCTTAACGGCCATCTCGCCCGCGGCGTAGCCCAGGTCCTCGTAATTGATGGAGAGGGTGAACAGGCCGCCGGCCATGCACATGCCCTCCTCGCCAGTCACGAAGGGAAGCTTGTTCTCCTTGCAGATCTGGCCCACCTGCGAGGCGCCCGCGGCGATGGTGTTGTCGGTGGGGGAGTACAGCGCGTCGACCTTGCCCACGGCAGACTCGACGACGGACTGAATCTCGTTGGAGCTCGAGACGGTGAAATCGGTGTACTCGAGGCCCAGCTTGTCGAGCTCCTTCTTGGCGGCCTTGATCTGGACGTCGGAGTTGGACTCGGCGGTGCAGTAGAGCAGGCCGACCTTTTTAACGTCGGGCAGGACCTTCTGCATCATCTCGAGCTGCTCGGCGACCGGGGTGAGGTCGGAAGCGCCCGTGACGTTGGTGCCGGGCTTGTCGTTGTCCTGGACCAGGCCGGAGGCGGCGTAGTCGGTGATGGCGCAGCCCACGATGGGGATATCGGCCGTGGCGCCGGCGGCAGCCTGCGCGGCGGGCGTGGCGATGGCATAAATCAGGTTGACGTTGTCGCCCACAAACTTGTCAGCAATGGACTTACACGTGGACTGGTCGTTCTGGGCGTTCTTCTGGTCGATCTTGACCTTAAGGCCGCTCTCCTTGATGGCCTTGACAAAGCCGTCGTTGGCGGCATCGAGTGCGGAGTGCTCGGTGAGCTGCAGAACGCCGATGGTGTAGTCGGAACCGGCGGCAGCAGAGCCGGAACCAGAGTTGCCGCCGCATCCGGCGAGCGGGGCGAGCGCGAGCAGGCCAGCGGAGACCAGAAGGCTCCTGCGGCTGATGGTGATGTCCTTCATATCATTACCCCCAGTATAAAAATGGCTGGAAACACTGCACTGGGACAAAGTGCAAGTGGAACTATAGTAGCGCTGATGTCCATTTTTACAACAGCCTGGCGGGTTTTTTAATACAGAATCGGATGGGCGGTACGGGTAGTCGAATGGGCGGCGGAGGGTCTTATGCGGCGGAGGAGGCGTCGTCCTCGTCTAGGGCGGCGAAGAGCTTCTTGCCGTCGAGGAGACGTGTGGTGACGTTTCTCATACGGGCGATCTCGACGGTGCGCAGCGTATCGTCGGTGCCTCGGGCGTCGTAGACCGTTCCCAGCAGATACGAGATGCCATCGCGCTGCCTGATGGCAAAGGGACGGAGTGTCATCCGTGCTGCTTCGGTTTCGCCGCGTGTCGTGACGCTCGAAATATCAAAACTCACCGTGGTTCCGTGGTCGATGGCCTGCTCGACGAGCTCGCACGTGTCGATGCGCTTGATGGGCGTGCGTGTTGCCTTGGTAGCCTTGCTACCTGCGCTTGGAGCGGGTTCGGGTGTATCGAGGTAGCCGCGAACGTCGGCGCTCGCCATGGCAACTAAGTGCTGCGCCATGCTCTTGCGGATAGCGATAGGCGTGGAGCGGTTGCGCATGACCATACCGTGGAGCCGGATGATCTCTTCATCGGTGAGCGGGCGGGTAAGAAGTTTGTAGCCCACGCCGCGTTTGTACTCAATTTCGTATCCGGCATGGCGAAGCGCGGAGATGGCGGTGTAGATGCTGCGCCGCGCCGCCGAGATGGGCATGCGGGCGGGGTCGTCGGGATGGGCGAGGCGCCGGATCAACTCATCGGAAAGCATGGCCTTGTCCTCGCCGGTGTTTTCGCTTAATAGTTGCAGGATGCGAACGGCGCGATAGGCTGCCATCGAGGCGGCGCCTCTAGTCGTGGTGTCGTAAGTTTCAACAGCGGCTTCGGTCATGGTGCCCACGTCCTTTCCGTTTTGGGTGGCGACGGTATGGAGCCTAGGACGTGGGGCTTTCCCAGGGGCGCAGGGCGCTCTGGGCGGTCGGTAGTCGTCGGCAAACGGCGGGTCGAGTTTTCAACAGCCCTGCTCAACTGACCAAAAACTTGCCAAAAGCTTGACGGATGCTGTTGAAAAAAAGCGTCTCTCGACCGATGTCGAGAGGCGCTTGTGCGATGAGCGTTGGCGTGTGGCGACGCGAGCTAGCGTCCGACGATTAGAAGTCGGCGTTGCCCACGGTGCGCGGGTGCGGCAGGACGTCGCGGATGTTGCCCACGCCGGTCAGATACATGACCAAGCGCTCGAAGCCCAGACCGTAGCCGGCGTGCTTGCAGGAACCGTAGCGGCGCAGGTCAAGGTAGTACTTGTACTGCTCGGGATTCATGCCCAGGTCCTTGATGCGGGCCTCGAGCAGATCCAGGCGCTCCTCGCGCTGGGAGCCGCCGATAATCTCGCCGATACCGGGAACCAGGCAGTCGGCGGCGGCGACGGTCTTGCCGTCCTCGTTCATGCGCATGTAGAACGCCTTGATCTCGGCCGGGTAGTCGGTCACGAAGGTCGGGCGCTTAAAGTGCTCCTCGGTCAGGAAGCGCTCGTGCTCGGTCTGCAGGTCGATGCCCCAGCTCACGGGATAGTCAAACTGGTGGCCAGCAGCGACTGCCTGCTCCAGGATATCGACGGCCTCGGTGTAGGTAACGCGGGCAAAGTCGGAGTTGGCGACATGGTCCAGGCGCTCGAGCAGACCCTTGTCCACAAACTTGTTGAGCATATTGAGCTCGTCGGGGCAGGTTGCCATAACGTCCTTGAGGACGTACTTGAGCATGGCCTCGGCGTTATCCATGTAGTCGTTCAGGTCGGCAAAGGCCATCTCGGGCTCGATCATCCAAAACTCGGCGGCGTGGCGCGTGGTGTTGGAGTTCTCGGCACGGAAGGTGGGGCCAAAGGTGTACACGTCGCCAAAGGCCATGGCAAAGTTCTCGGCATTGAGCTGGCCGGACACGGTGAGGCTTGCATGCTTGCCAAAGAAGTCCTGGCTCCAGTCGACCTCGCCGGACTCGGTGAGGGGCGGATTTTTGGGGTCGAGCGTGGTCACGCGGAACATCTCGCCGGCGCCCTCGCAGTCACTCGTGGTGATGATGGGGGTGTTGACGTAGACAAAGCCCTGCTCCTGGAAGAAGCGGTGGATGGCGGCAGCCGCGACAGAGCGGATGCGGAACACGGCGCGGAACAGGTTGGTGCGCGGGCGCAGGTGCTGCTGGGTGCGCAGGAACTCGACGGTTGCGCGCTTCTTCTGCAGCGGGTAATCCGGGGCGCTCGTGCCCTCGACCTCGATGGAGGTGGCAGAAAGCTCGAAAGGCTGGGGCGCATCGGGGGTCAGCTTGACGGTGCCGGTGCAAATGAGTGCGGCCGAGACGTTTTGATGGGCGATCTCGTCGTAGTTGTCGAGTGCCTCGCGGTTCATGACGACCTGCAGGTCGCGGAAGCAGCTGCCGTCGTTGAGCGTAACAAAGCCAAAGTTCTTCATGTCGCGGACGGACTTGACCCAGCCGGCGACGGTGACGGTCTGGCCGCCGAGCGACTCGGCATCGGCATAGAGCTGCGCGATTTTGGTGCGGTTCACGTATCCTCCCATAACGGTTGTACGGATTATTTCCAAACAGTTAACCATTCTAACCCGCGAGTGGGGGCGTAGCAAAACGTCAGGCGTGATGTATGGGCGTGACGTGGGCGCCGCGCAAGCGCCGATTTTGCGGTGCCTAGTGCCCGCAGATGGCTTGGCGTATGAGAGCAGCGTAGGTGTCGATTCCCGCCTGGGTGAGGTGTGTGCCGTCGTCGACAAGGTATTCGCTGTGGCCCTCTGAGGCACCGTTCCAGTCGATGACGCCGGCGTTGTCGTTTTGGGCGCAGACGTCACGAATCGTCTGGTTATTGCGGTCCTGTAGCTCGAGCGGTACGCGCACGGTCACAAAGTAGATGGGCTTGCCGCCCACGGCATTAATCACGTCCTGCACCTGCTGGGGGTCGCGGATGAGGCCGTTGGTGCCAAGCGCGCAGATGACCACGCTTGGATCGTAGTTGGCACTGTCCTGTGCATAGACATCCTGGAAGGTGTAGAACTGGCGGCTCACCACGCCGTCGATGTACGCGTTGGGAAGCGCCGCCTGAATACCGGACTGTGCGCCCGCAGTGACTGAGTCGCCGATCATGAGCACGCGTGCGTCGCAGGTTCCGGTTGCCTCGTCGTAGGTAAAGCTCCTCCAGTCAAGGTTCTTGGGGACCTTTTCGGCGATAGGTCCCTCTTTGGGTTTTTGCTTGGTTGCGTCATCGGATGCGGTGTCGCTGGGCTGGGAATCTTTACCGGATGCAGGCTCGGCGCCCTTGTCGTTGGCTCCGTTGTCCTGGGGCGAGGTCGCGTTCTGGGCAAGCTCGGGACGGAGCTGCTCGGCGCGGGCGGTGGCGATGCCTGCCCAGTCAAGCGGCGCGAAGGCAAGTGCGGCGACGCATACGGCGCCAAGCGCGGGGAGCACTATGGCGGGCGCGAGGACGTGCTTACCTGCCGTGCTGTCCTGTTGGGCCGGCTTGTGGGACCAAGGGCGTTCGACTAGGCGATAGAAAACCTCGGCTACCGCAAGGGTCAGTACAAGCTGTAATGCCTGCTCCCACCAGGCGATGCGGGTAGTGCGGGTTGCGGGGTTCATAAGAAGCAGTAGGGGATAGTGCACCAAATAAACCGAGAACGAGCGCTGACCCAGCCAGACGAGCGGCTTGACCGACAACAGGCGACGCACGATGCACTCCGTATTCTGCACGCAGATGATGAGGAGTCCGGTGGCGAGGGCAAACAGCAAAAAGCCTCCGCGGTAGAGCCAGGCGCTCTCTCCGGTCAGCATGAGTGCGCCGGCTATAACGGCAACGAGCCACGCGATAGAAATCGCGTTAACCTTTGAGATGCCCTTGTTGGCGCCGGGGGTATGGATGTCACCGCTCAGCATCTCGCGCAGACGCGGCGCGGCGATGGCGGCTAAGGCTCCGCATAGAAGCTCGGCGGCACGGGCGTCGGTTCCGTAGTAGACGCGCGATGTGTCGGCGGTGGGATTAAACATGAGGACCATGGCTGCCGTCGATACAAGCGCGAATGCGATCGTGATGCCGATGGCGGTGTTGCGCGACCTGGTTTTGCCGCACAGTGCCATAAGGATGACCGGCCATACCAGATAGAACTGCATGGTGACAGCGCAGAACCACAGGTGCGTGAGCGGCGAGGGGAGCCCCGCGGCGGCGAAATACGAGACGTTGCGGAAGATGTAGAACCAGTTGCTCAAAAAGAGTGCCGATGGCAGGGTGTCCTGCTGCACCTTAGGGAGTAGGCTCGGGGCCGCGATGTAGGTGGCGACGGCGGTAAACGCGATGGTCACGACGATCGGCGGCATCATGCGCGCAATGCGGCGGCAGATATAGCGCGGGTACGAGAATCCGTCGCGTGCCGTGGCTCGCATAATGCTTTTGGTGGCGAGATAGCCACTCAGCGTAAAGAAGAGTGTAACGCCCAAAAAACCGCCGGTCAGGCGGCTGGGGCGAAGGTGATATAGGACGACGCCGGCGATGGCGAGGGCGCGGAGCCCGTCGAGCGCGACGATGCGTTGGTTGCGTTGAGGCGCGGCATGTGCGGCGCCCGTGGGTGTGTTTTGCATCGATCTTCCTCCAATGTCGACCTAGCAGTCTAGCGCTCTGCGCGGACAAAGGAAGGGGGTTCGTGCGGTTGAACAACATGCCGCGGGACGATGCCTCGCTACGCAAAAGCCGCACCTGCGTTGATGCTCAGCTGCCTATATAGAAACGTTTCAGAACCTCTACATAGGCAAAAACAACAACACAGATGCGGCAAAGATGCACGGGTGGTTGAGCCTTTATGCGATGATGCTCGGCTACTTGGTCTTGGCAACCAGCAGCGGATCGCCAAGCTTGACGAGCGGGTTGCCACCGATAAGCGTGCCGGACTCGCCAACATGGTCGATGCTCTTGAGGCGGTCGAGCTCAGAGACGATGACGGTCACGATGTCCTCGTGGCCGGCGGCCTTAATGGCGTCGCGGTCGAAGCTGATGAGCGGCTGGCCGGCCTTGACCACATCGCCCATCTCGACAAAGCGGGCAAAACCCTTGCCGTTCATTTCCACGGTGCCCAGGCCAACATGGATGAACACGCGAAGACCGTCCTCGGTGATCATGCCGATGGAGTGGTTGGTGACGGTGGTGGCGCCGATACGGCCGTTGGCAGGGGCGTAAATGGTGCCGGTAATGGGCTCGATGCCATAGCCCTGGCCGAGCATGCCCGAGGCGATGGTCTCGTCGGGAACCTCACTCAGATTGACGAGCACGCCGTTGACGGGAGCGTAGATGACGCCTTCGCGGGTGGCGAAGCTTGCTGCGGGCGGAACGGACGCCTCGCCCGACGAAGTGAACGTGGACTTGAGCGAATCGAGCAGACCCATAAATGCCTCCAACGTATCAGGCGCGCATGTCGCACGCGTGTGGTTTGCCGGAAACGTTTCGTACGTGTTTCCCAGCACGGTCAGCGCTCCTATTTTACGCTGCTTAACGATGGCCCTGAGCTGGGATTATGTGATATATCAGTTGATGGCCAACTTATTGCGGGGGTGTTTCTGCGCCGCGGGCTCAAGTGGGGTACGCTAAGGTGCGAAAAACGAGTGCGCACGAATCGCACGGAGGGAGCACCTATGATTATTGAGAACCATGCGCTGTGGGGCGAGGAGCCGACCGAGGATTATCCGGCGACGTTTACGTATCTGGGTGCCGAGCCGCTGCCTGACAAGCCCAATGGCCGCCGCCCCGCGGTGATCATCTGCGGCGGAGGCGGGTTTACGCATATCGCTCCGCACGAGCAGGACCCGGTGGCGTTTGCATTTTTGGACCGCGGCTACCAGGCCTTTGTGCTCAACTATGTGACGAGTGCCACGGGCGACGTGAGCTTTCCGCACCCGCAGGCGGACCTCGCCAAGATGGTCGCTACCGTGCGCGCCAACGCCGACGAGTGGCATGTCGATCCCAAGCGCGTGTGCATCGTGGGTTTCTCGGCGGGCGGCATGATCTGCGCCTCGTTGGCAACGCAGTGGAAGACCGGACCCTTCGCGGGCCTTGCCGGGGCTCGTCCGGAGGATATTCGTCCCGACGCCGTGGTGCTGGGCTATCCGTTGCTCGACCTTGCCTATGTGCGCGATATGCAGACGCGCGACCCGCGCATCGACCTGCGCGTGCCCAAGACGGGTGGCAAGACGGGACGCGATTTGCTCAACGACTATCTGTCGATGGTGACGGGTGGCGAGGCGACCGATGAGCACCTGACCGACATTTGCCCCACCACGCACGTTACGCGCCAGATGCCCCCGACCTTTGTGTGGGGCGTTTCGGACGACAAGACGGCGCCGGTCGCGCAGGTCTACCCGTTTGCGCAGCGCATGGCCGAGGAGGGCGTTGCATGCGAGATGCACGTCTTTGACCAGGGTGGCCACGGCCTTTCGCTCGGCAACGCCAATACCGCGGTCGACAACGAGGACAAGCAGGTTTCCGTCCGTCCCTGGATCCGCCTGGCCTTCCGCTTTCTGGAGCGCCATCTGTAAGAGGACGGACATCCCCTCAATAACTTGCGGTGAAATAGCCCCTATTTAAGGTCTCAACCAGCCCAAGCAGGAACTATTCCACCGCAACTTTGTTTTTGATGCCCCGCCCGGAAACTGCGTCCCGGTTTTGCCCTCGAAGGCGGGCCGCAGTTTCCTATAGGGCCTCGACTGGGAAAGCGCGTCCCGTTTCTAGCGGGGATTCCGGGATGTATTTTCCGCAAGAGGCCTGTTTGGGAAACCATATCCCGTTTCGAGCCAGAATTCTGGGACGCAGTTTCCCCGAGAGGCCCCATCGGGAAACGGTATCCCGGAATCCGCCCGGATGGTGGGATGCGCTTTCCAAATGATCCCTCGGAGACGGAGGAAAACGGATCTTTTTGGGCGGCGGTGCCAAGAATTGGTCCGCTACCGCCCGCTGCTTTCCTACCAAACGGTGAACTGGGCGTTTTCTGTGTTCCAATGGACATCGCGAACGTAGTCGCGCACGCCCGTCGCATCTCGTGCTTCGAACAACTCAAGAATATGGGCATGTTCGCTGTTGGCTTTATTGAGCAGTTTGCACGCCGTCTCTTGGTCGACAGTCTCGTAATCGCGCTTGATAAAGCAGCGCTCGAGTTGCGAGATCATGTCGCGCAGACGGTCGTTGCCGCAGCGGTTGAAGTACGTAAGGTGAAAGTCTCGCTGAATATCGTCGTACTTTCGGATAAGACCGCCTTGGATCGCAAGGTCCATGGAGCCGACGAGAAATTTAAGCTGCGTAATGTCATCGTCGGTTAGGTTTGGGCAGGCGAGGTACGCCGCCTGCCCGTCCAGCGGCCCCATGATCTCGAAGACTTCAACGGCGTTTTGCTGATCGAACCCGCGGACACGGAATCCGCGGCGGGGGAGGTTGTCCAGATAGCCATCGCTTGCCAGCTGGATGAGCGCTTCGCGAACCGGCGTGCGCGACACGCCCATGGCATCGCAGATCGCTTGCTCGCTCAAACGGTCGCCGGCGGACAACTCGCCGGCGTCAATGCGGCTCGAAATGTAGTCGTATACGTGGTCCTTCAGGGGCCTTCTGAGTGTTTCCATGAACGTATATCCTTTAACTGTATATTTTTAAAACTAAATACATTTCACTTGAATAGCTCAGTTGAATTATAGAACGACCAGTTAAATCATGCTACTTCGTGCCGAAACGTGAGAGTACGCTCACCGAGAAATATCTACCGTTCATGATTGTATACAATATACAAAACAGGAAAACCGCCCTATGATTAAGCCATCGAAAGGAGGGCGGACACAAGGAAGTTCGCCCTCGGCTAGGAGATCCAAGGAGGATCATCATGACCAAGTTCAGCCACGTTATCATCCGTCGTCCCGGCAAGTCCCTGAGCAATGGCATCACGAGCGCACCCGAGCTTGGCCAGCCTATCTACGAGCGCGCCATTGAGGAGCACTACGATTATGAGCATGCGCTCGAGCAGTGTGGCGTGGACGTGTCGGTGCTGCCTGCCCTCGAGCAGTATCCCGACAGCTGCTTCGTCGAGGATCCGGCCGTCATCACTCGCTGCGGCGCCATTATTACCAACCCCGGTGCCGACAGCCGCAACGGCGAGAAGGACGAGATCGAGCCGGTCGTCCGTCGCTTCTTTGACGACGAGCATGTCAAGCACATTGTTTCTCCCGGCACGCTCGACGGCGGCGACGTCATGATGGTCGGCGATCATTTCTATGTCGGTCGCTCCGCTCGCACCAATGAAGAGGGCATTCGCCAGTTCTGCGAGATTCTCGAGGGCTGGGGCCTCGAGGGTTCCGAGGTTCCGCTGGAGGAGGTCCTGCACCTCAAGACGGGCGTCAACTACATCGAGGACAACAACATGCTCGTCTCCGGCGAGTTCATCGATAAGCCCGACTTTGCCCAGTACAACAAGATTGTCGTGCCCGAGGACGAGGCCTATGGCGCTAACTGCATCTGGGTCAACGGTACGGTCATCGTTGCCGAGGGCTATCCGACCGTGCTCAAGGCCGTGCAGGATCTGGGCTACAAGACGCTCGTCGTCGATACCTCCGAGTATCGCAAGGTCGACGGTGGCCTTTCTTGCCTGTCACTGCGCTTCTAACGCGATAGCTGTAACAGTCTGATGATCGCTTGACCGATGGCCCGGCACCCGATTCGGGACGTCCGGGCCATCTTTTGTTCGATCACATGATGAAGGGGGTGCACATACAATGGCCTCTAAAGCTCAAAACGATGAGATTATCGACCCTAATGGCCTCGATCTCTTTCGTCTGACCATGATGGTCATTACCGCCAGTATTTGTGGCGGTATCTTTTCTCTCGCCGGCGATATGGCAGCGGGCGGAGCCAATACCGGTGCGGTTATCGTCTCGTGGGGAATTTGTTTTATAGGCGTCTTTGCGTTGATGATGGTGTTCAACGGTCTATCTCAGGCTCGTCCCGACTTAACCGGCGGCATCTATGCATACGCTGCGGCAGGCTTTGGCGATTACATTGGTTTCAACTCCGCCTGGGGCTACTGGATCAGCGCATGCCTTTCCAACGTGAGCTTTGCTCTCTTGCTGTTTAGCGCACTGGGCTATTTCTTTCCCGCGTTTGGTGCGGGCAACAATCTGCTTTCCATCATCTGCGCCAGCGTATTTCTATGGTTCCTTACCGCTCTTGTACTTCGTGGCGTCAAGGAGGCCGCGGGCATTAACACGATCGTCACGTTGGCAAAGCTGGTGCCGCTGGGACTCTTTGTTCTGAGCATTGTG
Source organism: uncultured Collinsella sp. (assembly GCA_902495945.1). Taxonomy (GTDB): domain Bacteria; phylum Actinomycetota; class Coriobacteriia; order Coriobacteriales; family Coriobacteriaceae; genus Collinsella. Next base: position 9,062 of record CABUZD010000016.1, on the reverse strand, counting down.
CTCCTGGGTAAGTTCAACGTCGATATCTTTATGGACAACTTCTGGGGAGAACCAGCTGGTCCTGGGTTTGGTGAGCAAGTCGTCTCGACCATGATCGCCCTTGTCTGGGTCTTCACAGGCATCGAGGGCGCTGTCGTCATCTCGGGCCGTGCAAAGTACGTGCGTGACGTCGGTCGCTCGACGGCACTCGGATTTGCTGCCGTGTTCACGCTGTATCTGATTATCTCGATGCTGTCGCTTGGCATTATGCCGCGCGAGGAGATGGCACAGCTCGCAACGCCTTCTATGGCGGGAATTCTTGAGCGCGCAATCGGTCCTGTTGGCGCTGCCATCGTAAACCTTGGCGTTATTCTCTCGTTGGTCGGCGCGATGCTGGGCTATGTCATCATTGCATCCGAGACGCCGTTCGAGGCAGCGCGCCAGGGATCCTTCCCTCTGGCGTTTGCCAAGACGAACAAGCACGACGCCCCGGTGGTAACGGTTCTCGTGAGCTCCGGTATCACGCAGCTCTTCTTGATTGTGTCGTATGTGGCGGCGAGCACCTACCAGTTCTTCTATAGCTGCGCGGTCAACACGATTCTGGTTCCGTACGTGTGCTCGGCAGCCTACTACATGGTGATTGGCTGGAAGAACGAGCATCTGGACGGGCCGCATGCGCCAAGCGTCGGCAAAGCCCGCTTCTTCGGTACACTCGGCTTTATCTACACGTTGTTCCTGGTGTGGTCGACGGGTCTTCAGGGCGTTATGATCACGACGATTCTTTTTGCTCCGGCCATTCCCGTCTATATTCTGGGTGAGCGAGGCCGCGGTAAGCCGGTGCTTCCGCATCTGCACGACAAGCTGATCGCAGCGGTGGTCATTGTCGTGGCAATTATTTCGCTGTATCTGCACTTTGCCGGCATTGCGCCGATTGTCTAGGACTGCGGCAAGCTTCATCGCTTGGTAAGTCGACTGAGGCATCGCGTGCCGGTGCCGTTCGGTAATCCATAACTGACGTGGGCCTCTGTAACGTACCTTTGTGAGCGCCCACTAAACCCGCGCAGGTGAATACGGTTGCCTGCGCGGGTTTTTGCAGTTGCGGTGAAATGCTGCCGGCAGCTGGGAACGTTCCTATTGTGCCGGCACTCTGGGACACTCCTTGGATGTTCCGCATACAACGGAGGAAAGCGGATGATTTTGACGAGGGGCGGGCGGCTGATTCGGCCCTTGGGGAAACCGCGTCCCGTTTCGGGCACAGATTCCGGGCCGCAGTTTCCCCGAGGGGCTCGATCGGGAAAATACGTCTCAGTCTGAGTGCCTATTCCGGGACGCAGTTTCCGCTAGAGGCCCGTTTGGGAAATCGTGGCCCGTTTCGGCCGCCGATTCCGGGATGCGCTTTCCGCTAGAGACCTCAACCGGAAAGCGCATCCCGTTTTGACGTTTCAGAGTGGGACGCAGTTTCTCCGAGAGGCCCCATCGGGAAATTGGGGACCGGAATTCGTCTGAGTAGTGGGATGCAGTTTCCGCAGCAGACCTGTCTGGGAAACGGCGAACCGGACCCCCTCGCGCCTCGTTGCTCCGCATCCTGTCTATTTGCGAAAAGCAACCTGCCCCCCTTGCAACAATCTGTCGATTGAACATCGTTGTATGTTCGCGCTATCATGCATGGATAAATTGGTTAGCCATGGCAAACGGTTAGCCATGGTAAACATAAATGCAACGCCCTGTGGGCGCCGGGGGAGGAACACGGACGTGAAGCTCGATACGCTCGAGATTGGAAAGGACGCCGTTGTCGCATCGGTGACATCAGACGACCAGGCGCTTCGTCAGCATATTTTGGACATGGGCCTAACGCCGGGCACCGAAGTCACCATGATGAAGTACGCCCCCATGGGCGACCCACTCGAGATTCGCCTACGCGGCTACGAGTTGACGCTGCGCAAGGACGATGCTGCTCGCATTGAGCTCGTAGATGTTCACGACACAGATACGGGCCCGCGCGCTAACGCCGCAATCGGCACGACGGAGCACCCGGCACTCGGCGAGGGGACGTATTCGCCCCGTGCGGCAAAGACGGCCGTGCCCGAGGGCGCGCCCCTGCATTTTGCCCTCGCCGGCAACCAAAACTGCGGCAAGACCACCCTGTTCAACCAGCTTACGGGCTCCAACCAGCACGTCGGCAACTTTCCCGGCGTGACGGTCGACCGCAAGGACGGCACCATCCGTAACCACCCCGAGGCGAGCGTTACCGACCTGCCCGGTATTTACTCCCTGTCGCCGTACACAGGCGAAGAGGTCGTGAGCCGTCAGTTCATCCTCGACGAGCGCCCGGACGCCATCATCGATATCATCGACGCCACCAACATTGAGCGCAATCTGTACCTGACGCTGCAGCTTATGGAGCTCGACCGCCCCATGGCCATCGCGCTCAACATGATGGACGAGGTGACGACCAACGGCGGCACCATTGACGTCAACCTGCTCGAGAGTCTGTTGGGCGTGCCGGTCGTCCCCATTAGCGCTGCCCGCAACGAGGGTATCGGCGAGCTGGTGGACCATGCCTTGCATGTGGCGCGTTTCCGCGAGCGTCCCGGCCGCCTGGACTTCTGCGCACCTGATGGCCCAGACGGCGGCGCACTGCATCGCTGCATCCACGGCATCGCCAACCTTATCGAGGACCATGCCGCGACGGCGCACATTCCCGTGCGTTTTGCGGCGACCAAGCTGGTTGAGGGCGACGAGCTGGTGACCGAGGCGCTTCACCTGGATCGCAACGAGCTCGACGCCATCGAGCACATCATTACCCAGATGGAGGGCGAGGCCGGCACCGACCGCCTGTCCGCGCTGGCCGATATGCGCTTTAGCTTTATCGGCGACGTGTGTGGGCGTTGCGTCGTCAAGCCGCACGAGAGCCGCGAGCACGTGCGCTCCGTCAAGATCGACCGCATCCTGACAGGTCGTTACACAGCCATTCCGGCGTTCCTGGTGATCATGGGCCTCGTCTTTTGGCTGACGTTTGGCGTGATCGGCGCGGCGTTGCAGGGACTCATGGAGGACGGCATCGCTGCCGTCATCGCCTCGGCCGATGCGGGCCTCAAGGCGTTCGGCACCAACGACGTGGTGCGCTCGCTGGCTGTCGACGGCGTGCTTACGGGTGTGGGCAGCGTGCTGACCTTCCTACCGATTATCGTCGTGCTCTTCTTGTTCCTCTCCATTCTGGAAGACTCGGGCTACATGGCGCGCGTGGCCTTTGTCATGGATAAGGTGCTGCGTCGTTTTGGCCTGTCGGGCCGCAGCTTTGTGCCCATGCTCGTCGGTTTTGGCTGCACCGTGCCGGCTATCATGTCGACCCGTACGCTCCCATCCGAGCACGACCGCAAGATGACGGTCATGCTCACGCCGTTCATGAGCTGTTCGGCCAAGTTGCCGGTCTACGGCCTGCTGTGCGGGGCGTTTTTCCCGCAGGCGACGGTTCCCGCCATGGTCTCGCTCTATCTGATTGGCATTGCGGTCGGTTGCATCGCGGCTTTGGTGCTCAACCGCACGGCATTTAAGGGCGACCCGGTGCCGTTTATCATGGAGCTCCCCAATTACCGCCTGCCGAGCGTCAAGACGACGGTGATGCTGGCATGGGATAAGGCCAAAGACTTTATTACCAAGGCCTTTACCATTATCTTTGCCGCTACCGTGGTCATCTGGTTCCTTCAGACGTTCGACATCCGCTTTAATGTGGTCGCCGATCAGTCGCAGAGTTTGCTTGCGGGCCTCGGCAGCATCATCGCGCCGGCGCTGACGCCGCTTGGGTTTGGCGACTGGCGTGCATCCACGGCGCTCGTCACCGGACTTATCGCCAAGGAGAGTGTCATCTCGACCCTCACGGTGCTTTTGGGTGCAACGTCACCCGCGGCGCTGTCGACCATGTTTTCGCCGTTTACTGCTTACGTGTTCCTGGTCTTTACGCTGCTGTACCCGCCCTGTGTGGCAGCCATCGGCGCCGTCAAGAGCGAGCTGGGCGCGCGCTACGCCGTTGCCGTGTTCGCGTTTCAAGTGACGGTCGCCTGGATCGTGGCGTTTGTCGTGCATTCGGCGGGCATATTGCTGGGGTTGGCTTAGTTTTTTATTGACGGCGCGACCTCTGTGTATCGAATTGTTTTCGGCCCCGCATTTGTTGCTGACGGATGCGGGGCCGTTGCTATATAATCGCCTCCGCTCAAAATGATTGGAGACGTTATATATGAGTCAGGCAAGGCAAGACGGCATCACGCTCAGGCAGTGGCTCCCGCTCGTCGGGCTCACCTGCTGTGCGTTCGTGTTCAACACGTCGGAGTTTATGCCCATCGGCCTTCTGACTGATATCGCCGCGTCGTTCTCGCTCACCGAGGCCCAGGCAGGCATCATGATCTCGGTCTATGCTTGGGGCGTCATGCTGCTGTCGCTGCCACTCATGGTGTTTGCCTCGCGCTTTGAGTTCAAGCGGATGCTGCTCGGCGTGCTCGCCGTGTTTTCTCTGGGTCAGTTCCTGTCCGCTGTGGCACCGACATATCCCATCCTGGTCTGTGCGCGCCTGGTGGTCGCTTGCGCACATGCCGTGTTCTGGTCGGTCGCCTCGATCATGGCCTCGCGCCTGGTCGACACCCGTCACGGGGCGCTTGCCATCAGCATGATCGCTACGGGCTCGTCCATCGCACAGATCTTTGGCCTGCCGATCGGCCGCGCCATCGGCCTGGCCGTGGGCTGGCGCATGACGTTTGCCGTGGTCGGGGCCTTTTCTGCCGCCGCGGTGGTGTACCAGGCAGCGGTGTTCCCGGCCATGCCGGCGGGTGGGCGCTTTACCGTTAAGCAGCTGCCCGAGCTGCTCAAGAACCCGTTCCTTATCGCGCTCTACGCGGTCACGGTGTTCATGGCGACCGGCTACTACGCGGGTTACAGCTATATCGAGCCGTTCCTGGCGCAGGTCGCGCACGTCGACGCGGGCGCCATCACCATGACGCTGACGGCGTTTGGCTGCTCCGGTCTGGTGGGCAGCTGGCTGTTTGGCCGCCTGTTCGACGGGCACCGCTTCCCGTTCTTGGCTATCACGCTCTCCGGCGTGCCGGCGGCCCTGCTGCTCATGGGTTCGGCCGCATCGTCGCTCGCTGCGGTTCTCGCTGTGTGCGCGCTATGGGGCTGCTGCGCCACGGCCTTCAATGTGGCGTTCCAAGCCGAGCTCATCAAGTACACGCCGGCGGATTCGTCGGCCGTCGCCATGTCGATCTTCTCGGGCCTGTTCAATCTGGGTATCGGCACGGGCACCGCAATCGGCGGCACCGTGGTTTCGGGTCCCGGTATCGCTTGGATCGGCTTCGTGGGCGGGGCGATTGCCGTCGTGGGCGTCATCCTTGCCGTCACCGTGCTGTTCCCGGCCATACGCCGTGCCAAATCCGTCGCCTAATCACGTCCCCTCATCAGTTGAGGTGGAATAGTTCCTGTTTAAGGCCTCTGAAGGCCCAGGCAGGAACTATTCCACCGCAACTTATTTTGGGGAAGAGGATACAAGCCGGGCATACAATGGATGTCGTTGTGTTGAGCTTACCGGGAGGTTGCTATGTGGGCATACGAGACGACGTTCTATCAGATCTATCCGCTGGGCTTTTGTGGAGCTCCACGCGAAAACGCCGCGCCCGTTGCCGAGGATGAGCTCGCCCAGGCTGTCAACGCCGCGCCAAACCCCGACGCGCCCATCATGAAGATCGCCCAATGGGCCGACTACCTGCAGGAACTCGGCGTTGGCGCTGTGCTCATCAACCCGCCGCTCGAATCTGATAGCCACGGCTACGATACACGCAGCCTGCGCCACATCGACCGCCGCCTGGGTGGGGACGCCGACTTTGCCGCCGTATGCGACACGCTGCATGCCCATGGCATCCGCGTGGTGCTCGATGCCGTCTTCAACCACGTCGGCCGCGGTTTTTGGGCCTTCCGCGATGTGCAGGAGCGCAAGTGGGACTCGCCCTACAAGGACTGGTTCCACATTAGCTTTGACGGCGATTCCTGCTATGGCGACGGCTTTTGGTACGAGGGCTGGGAAGGCCATTTTGAGCTTGTGAAGCTCAACCTGCAAAATCCTGCTGTGGTCGATTACCTGCTCGAGTCCGTGCGCCGTTGGGCCGACGTCTTTGGCGTCGACGGCCTGCGCCTGGACGTTGCCTATATGCTCGACCGCGACTTCATGCGCCGCCTGCACGCCTTTGCCCGTGAGCTCAAGCCCGACTTTGCGCTCATCGGCGAGACGCTCCACGGCGACTACAACCAAATCGTCAACGACGAGATGCTCGACTCCTGCACCAATTACGAGTGCTACAAGGGCCTGTATTCCAGCTTTAACTCGGTCAACATGTTCGAGATCGCGCACTCGCTGCACCGCCAGTTTGGCGGCGATCCGTGGTGCATCTACCGCGGCAAACATCTGCTGTCGTTTGTCGACAACCACGATGTGCCGCGCCTGGCAAGTATCCTCACCGACAAGTCGTGTCTGCGTCCCGCCTACGGTATGCTCTTTGGCATGCCAGGCATCCCGTGCGTCTACTATGGCAGCGAGTGGGGAATTGCTGGCGAAAAGGGCGGCTCCGATGGCGACTGGGCGCTGCGCCCTGCGCTCGATGAGCCTGCGCCCAACGAGCTGACGGCGTTCATCACGCAACTCGCACACCTTCGCTCGGCCGACGACGCGGCTGCCCGTGCTCTCAACTACGGTGCCTATCGCAACGTGGTGATCCAGAACAAGCAGCTGCTGTTCGAGCGCGCCTGTGACGGCGCGACGGTACTCGTGGCGGTGAATGCCGTGGGTGAGCCTTACACCTTTGGCGCCGGCGAACTCAACGGCTCCTTCGTCGACCTGCTTGCCGACGATGCGCCCACGGTCGAGCTGACGGGTACCCTTGAGCTTGCACCCTACGAGGTGCGCTATCTGTTGAGAGCCTAGCCCATGGCCGTGTCTGACGAGGGCTATCAACATATTGAGCATGGGTTTGAGCCCGTGTTTGACGAGCACTCGCGCGTTTTGGTGCTCGGGTCGTTTCCCTCGGTGCTTTCGCGCGCCAATGCCTTTTATTACGGCAACCCTCAGAATCGCTTTTGGCGTGTGATGGCCACGTGCCTCGGTATGCCTGTGCCGCCCAACGAGGGCGATCCTTTGGCAAGCGGTGAGCTCGCGACGCTCGATGCCTCCATTGCCGCCAAGCGGGCCATGCTGCTGAACGACGGCGTTGCCCTGTGGGATGCAATCGAGAGCTGCGACATTAAGGGCTCGAGCGACGCGAGCATCCGCAACGTTGTGCCGGCACATATCGAGCGCATTACCGATGCCGCGTCGATCGAGGTCGTTGTCTGTAACGGCGGTACGGCAGGGCGACTCTACAAACGCTACTTGCAAGATCGGACGGGGCTGCCTGCCATCGTCCTGCCCTCGACAAGTCCCGCCAATGCCGCCTGGCGTCTGGAGCGTCTTGTTGAGCGTTGGCACGAAGCCGTTGACTGGGCTGTTATTTAATTTAGATTTTTGTTTGAGCGTGGGCGCCCAGACGTTTCAGAACGCCTCGCCAGATCGGCGCAGGCACGGCTGGCTCGGCGCAAACCATGCCGTCGGCGTCGACGTTGGCGGCATTGCCGCCGCCAAGTCGCTGTGCATGCTCGACGGAGCAGCCCATGCGCACAGCGCCCACAAGCTTATCCATCGCTTCCGAAAATGGTCGGCGCAAGAGGCCCATGCGTGGGGAATGGCGAAGCGCTGCGATGCCGCTGCCGGCGCAGATGGCAACGCCGCCACACCACAATTGGTCATGGCGCTCACATGCTTTGCGCAGGAGAACGGCGGTCCCACGCGCCCGCTCAGTGCCCTCTTGTGCGGCTCGAATCGCGGCATAGACGCGCGTTCCCGTACCTCCAAAGCGCTCAAGCGCCTGCTCGATGGCTGTCAACGTCTCACCGCCAGCCACATCTTCAATGGCCAGCACGATGCCATCGGCAACGCCGTCGGCATTATCCGCCTTCAAGTCAACCGGGTGGGGGAGTACGGTGCCGGAAAGCTGGGCATAGGCGGCGATGGCATCCTGCAGGTCCCAGAGCAAAAAATCAAGATCGGCGCTATTGGGAATACTGATATACGCAATGGTTTGCAGCGTTTTTGGTACATCGTCGCGCGCGGTCGACTCCATGCTGCCTCCTTTCCGGCTCGTTTCCGTTTAGGTTACACCGTCCGGCGGCGCCCCGCCGCGCTATCCTAGTGCAACCCTTACGAAAGGAACGTCATGCGTCTGCCCATGAATACCTCGCTTGCCACGCTCAAGCCCTCCGGTATCCGCCGGATCAACGCGCTCGCCTCCCAGTACCCGGGGTGCATCGCGCTTGCGCTTGGCGAGCCCGATTTTCCCACGCCCGATGTGATTAGCGCCGAGGTGACCGCCGCACTGGACCGCGGTGACACGCACTATCCGCCTAACAACGGTCGCCCCGCCCTGCGCGAGGCGTTATCTGCCTACATGGGGGACGAGGGCCTTACGTTTTCGGCCGACGAGGTCATTCTGACCGACGGCGCGACCGAGGCCCTGTCGGCTACGTTTATGGCCATGCTCAATCCCGGCGACGAGGTCATTATTCCCACGCCGGCTTTTGGTTTGTACGAGAGCATCGTCGTGGCCAATCACGCCAAAGCGGTCTTTTTGGATACGGAGCCTGCGCAATTCCAGATTGACGAGGACGCACTTCGTGCTTGCGTGACGCCGGCGACCAAGGCCATCGTCATCTGCACGCCCAACAATCCTACGGGTTGCATCCTCAACGCGGCATCACTCGACGCCGTGGCACACGTGGCAGAGCAGGCGGGCATCTACGTGGTCTGCGACGACGTATACAACCGCCTCGTCTATGTGGATGGCTACGAGCGCTTCGCCCAGCGACACCCGGAGCTGCGCGAGCAGACGGTCGTCATCGAGAGCTTCTCCAAGCCCTGGGCCATGACCGGTTGGCGTTTGGGCTGGCTCGCAGCAGCAGCCCCCGTCATCGCCGAGATTGCCAAGGCTCACCAATACTTAGTATCGAGTGCCGTC
>CABUZD010000015.1 GCA_902495945.1 uncultured Collinsella sp. | reverse complement strand
GTATGGGGCAACATCGCCTGCTCGGGCAGTCCTGCGCAAGACGGAGGCCACATTAAGTGGCCTCCTTTGCGTGCGGAACTCGCGATCGATGTTGCCCCATACGCCCGCCCGGGTCCTTGGGTAACGTTGCTGGACGAACGTCGCTTTGCTCGTTCGCTTTTTGATCTGGAGAGCCGGGTGGGCTGAATACTTAGACATGGCAAGGGGCTCCCCCGTTGAAGAACGGGGGAGCCCCTTGTCGCGTTTGGGTTGTTGTTGCGACCTAGAGGTGGCTGATAATCAGTTCCATATTGCCCTCGAGCTCGATCTTGTCCACGGTACTGGGGGCCAGCAGGTGGCTTCCCTTGTGGACGGGGTCGCCGCAGACGGTGCCTTTGCCGTCGATGACCGACAGGCACATGAAGGGCCAGCGCTGGTCGAGGGTCTTGCTGCCGTTGACGCGCACGCGATCGACGGTGTAGCAGGGGTTGGACTCGAGCTCGGTCACGCCGTCCACCTCGGGCGCGGTTATCGTGCCGTCGGTCGGAGCCTGAGCATCAAAGTTTATGCAGTCGAGGCTCTGCTCAATGTGCAGCGGACGCAGCTTGCCGTCGGTGCCGGGACGGTCGTAGTCGTACAGGCGATACGTCACGTCGCTCGACTGCTGCGTCTCCAAAATGAGCGTGCCGGTCTTGATGGCGTGCACGGTACCGGAATCAATCTGGAAAAAGTCGCCCTTGTGGATCGGCAGTACGTTGAGCATGTCGTCCCAGCGGCCGTCCTTGATCATCTGTGCGGCCTCGGCGCGGTCATGCGCGCGCTGGCCGACGATGATCGTGGCGCCAGGCTCGCAATCCAGCACATACCAGCACTCGGTTTTGCCCAGGCTACCGTTCTCGTGCTCAGCGGCGTACTCGTCGTTGGGATGAATCTGGATCGAAAGGTCGTCCTTGGCGTCCAGAATCTTAATGAGCAGCGGGAACTCCTTGCCCTCGCAGTTGCCAAAGAGCTCGCGGTGCTCGGCCCACAGCCACGAAAGCGTGTGGCCTGCATACGGGCCCTCCGCAATCTGGCAGTCACCGTTGGGGTGGGCCGAGATGGCCCAACACTCACCGATGGGACCATCGGGAATGTCGTAACCAAATACGGTTTCGAGTTGACGGCCGCCCCAGATCTTCTCGTGGAAGATCGGCGTCAGTTTAATCAAATCGGACATGTTCATACTCCCATTGTGCTGCGTGGGCGCCGCGTAAAACTGCTCAAAACGAGCGCCCGCATGACTACAAAAACCTATGCCAACGTTACGTTGTGCAACTCAAAGCGGTCGCCAACGTTGCGCGAGACCGAATACTCAAAGGCGGCGCCGCTATCCAAGAAGCCAATCTGGTTGAGTTCGAGCAGGGGAGAGCCGGGTTTGGTATCCAGGCGCTCAGCTTCTTCCTCGGTTGCTGCCACGGCGCGAATGGTACGGTGAAAGCTCGAAATCTTCAGCCCACATTGCTCGCGGATGAATCGGTAGAGCGATCCGTATAGGTCCTTCTTTTTCAGCCCCGGAATCAGCTCGAGGGGCATGTAGGTGTACTCGATAACGATGGGCTTCTCATCGGCCTGACGCACGCGCACGACGTGATAGGCAAAGTCATCCTCGGCAATTCCCAGCTGGGCTGCGATGTCCGCCGGTGGATTAACGATCGAGAAATCGTAGACCACCGAGGTCACCTTCTCCCCGCGGTGCTCATACGAAAAACCCTGGGCACGGTCGTTTTTGCCCTGGAAAAACGCCTGGCCGGGAAGCCCCGCCGTGTCCTTAACGTAGGTACCCGATCCGCGTCGGCTGGTAATAAGACCTTCCTCGGTGATTTGTTCAATAGCTCGTTTGACGGTGATTTTGGAAACGCTATAGAGCTCGCAGAACTCAACGACGGTGGGAAGCTTGTCGCCCGGTTTAAGAGCGCCATCCTCGATACTTCGACGAATATCTGCAGCTATCGCCTCGTATTTGGGAATCATGGAACCTCCTTTCCGACATATATGAATACAAAAGTAAGTATAACCCTCAACAGGGCACCCATATTACTTTTATCTAAGAAGTTCGAGAAAGAAAAAAGAAAAAGACGCTTTACTTTTAAAATTAGAACGCTATAGTTTAAGCAACGAACGGAATCCTTCCGCACAACAGGATCGACCGTTTGGGGACGGTTTTGTTTTGGCGGGTTGGATATCGGTATGACCGGTGCGCGCCCGCGCCGGATAACCTGCCAAAGCAAACCCGTCTCCAACCGGAAGCTCTAGAACACGAAAGCGAGGACTTTGATGGCACAGTATCAGCTGCCCAACGACTTCTTCTTTGGCGCTGCTATGTCCGGCCCGCAGACTGAGGGTCAGTGGAACCAGGGCGGCAAGCTCGAGAACCTGTGGGACACCTGGTCCATCCAGGATCTGGGTTCGTTCTACAACTGCGTTGGCTCTTATGCCGGCAATGACTTTATGGCCAAGTACCAGGAAGACTTTCGCATTTTGAAGGACTTGGGCCTGAATACCTATCGCACTTCCATCCAGTGGAGCCGTCTGCTCGATGCCGACGGCAACCTTAACGAGGAGGGCGCCGCGTGGTATCACGAGCTGTTCCGCGCCTCTCGCGAGGCTGGTCTGGAGCCGTTCGTCAACCTGTACCACTTTGACATGCCCACCTACCTCTTTAACCGTGGCGGCTGGGAGAGCCGTGAGGTCGTCGAGGCTTACGCGCATTACGCCGACGTCGCCTTCCACGAGTTTGGCCAGGAGATTAAGTACTGGTTCACCTTTAACGAGCCCATCGTCGAGCCCGAACAGCGCTATCAGGAGGGCGTGTGGTTCCCGCAGCTCCACGACTTCAACCGCGCCCGCACCGTGCAGTATCACATCTCGCTGGCGCACGCGCTGGCCGTGGCCAACTATCGTAAGGCCTATGACGAGGGCGCTATTCGCGCCGATGCCAAGATCGGCATGATCAACTGCTTTACTCCGGTCTACACCAAGGAGAACCCCAGCGAGGCAGACCTCGAGGCCGTGCGTATGACCAGCGGCATCAACAATCGCTGGTGGCTCGACCTTATTACCAAGGGCGAGCTTCCTGCCGATGTGCTCGACAGCCTGGCCGAGGGCGGCGTTAAGCTCCCGTTCCGTGCCGGCGACCAAGAGATTCTCAAGCAGGGTGTTGTCGACTGGCTCGGCTGCAACTACTACCACCCCACGCGTGTTCAGGCACCGGCGAGCAAGGTCGACCAGTACGGCCTGCCGCATTTTGCCGACGAGTACGTATGGCCCGATGCCGTTATGAATGAGAGCCGCGGCTGGGAGATCTACCCGCAGGGCCTCTACGACTTTGGCATGGACTGCGCTAAGAACTACCCCGATCTTGAGTGGTTCGTTTCCGAGAACGGCATCGGCATCATGGACGAATACAAGAACCGCGATGCCGAAGGAACCATCCAGGATGACTACCGCGTCGACTTTGTGCGCCAGCACCTGGAGTGGGTTGCCAAGGCAATCTCCGAGGGCGCCAAATGCCGGGGCTATCACTACTGGGCCGTCATCGATAACTGGTCTTGGGCCAATGCCTTTAAGAATCGCTATGGCTTTGTCGAGGTCGATCTCATGGACGGCTACAAGCGCCGCCTTAAGAAGTCGGCAGCCTGGCTCAAACAGGTCGCCACGACCCACGTGGTTGATTAGCGACCGGGCGAACGCCCAGACCGCGCGCCGCCGCGCGCAACACATGGCACATCTGGTGGCAGAGGGCGACAGACCACCGTGCGCATAGGAAAAGGCCGGATTTGAAAGTTAGGAGCAATCATGGCCAGTGACAACGGAAAGAGCTTCCTCGACAAGTTTGCCGAGGTCTCTGCGAAGGTGGGAAATCAGGTTCACCTGCGTTCCCTGCGTGACGCCTTCGCGACCATCACGCCGCTCTATATCCTTGCGGGTATCGCGGTTCTTATTAATAACGTCGTGTTCCCTCTGTTCCCGCTCGATGCGGCGGGCCTTGCCAACCTTCAGACGTGGGGTTCGGCAATTACGCTGGGCACCCTCAACATCTCTGCCATTATCTTGGCCGGATTGATTGGCTACAGCCTCGCCAAGAACAAGCGTTTCGATAACCCGCTCGCTTGCGTGGTCGTCGCCATCTCTGCCTTCGTCATCATGATGCCGCAGCAGATCACCGCCTCGCTTGCCGCCACGAGCCCGCTGCTCACCGACAAGATCACCTCCGCCGAGGTCACGGGCGCCCTTTCGACTGCCAACACCGGCACTAACGGTCTGTTCTCGGCCATTATCATCGCTCTGCTCTCCGTCTCGCTCTTCATCAAGATTTCTGGCGTCGAGAAGCTCAAGGTTAAGCTGGGCGAGGGCGTGCCCCCCGCGGTCTCCAACTCCTTCAACGTCATGATCCCGATGCTGCTCAACCTCGCGATCTTCGCTCTTGCCGCGGCCCTGCTCGCCGTGTGCGCCGGCACCGATCTGTGCACCATCATCTCCACGTGCATCTCCAACCCGCTCAAGAGCATCATGAACGCCGGTCCGTGGGCTGTTATCCTCATCTACACCCTTGCCAACCTGCTGTTCTGCGTCGGTATTCACCAGTCCACCATCTCTGGCGCTACCGTCGAGCCGATCCTGACCATGCTCATCGTCGACAACATGGCTACCTTTGCCGCCGGTGGCACCATCCAGCCCGATCACTACATGAACATGCAGATCGTTAACAGCTTTGCCCTCATCGGCGGCTCGGGCTGCACCCTCATGCTTCTGCTCGACACGCTCCTGTTCTCCAAGAACAAGGCTTCCGAGACCGTTTCCAAGATGGCTATCCTGCCTGGTCTGTTCAACATCAACGAGCCGGTTATCTACGGTTACCCCATCGTGTACAACCTGCCGCTCATGATTCCGTTTGTCCTCCTCCCCGATCTGTTCATCGGCATCACCTATGGCCTTACCTGCGCAGGCATCATCAGCCCCTGCATCGCCCAGGTGCCCTGGACCATGCCTCCCGTCATCAATGCCCTGCTCGCTACGGGCTTTGACTGGCGCGCCGGCGTGTGGCAGGCTCTCGAGATTGTCATTGGCATGGCCGTCTACCTGCCCTTTATGAAGATTTCCGAGAAGGCAATCGCCAAGCAGGAGGCTCTCGCCGAGTAGAACGCCTAACGTTCGTCCCTTTCACCTTTGCGGGCGCCGGTACGCGGTGCCGGTGCCCGCGGCTCTCTCCCTTGTGTAAAGATGCAGGGGGGTGGGCACAATAGCCGCAAGGAATAAAACCAGTTGTCGTCTGCGCGCCGCGCAGTTATAAGGAGGAAACCATGAAGAAGATCATGCTCTGCTGCAATGCCGGTATGTCCACGAGCCTGCTGGTCCAGAAGATGCAGGCCGAGGTTGCAAACCGTGGTCTGGATATCGAGGTCGAGGCTCGTCCCATGAACGAGGCCCACGATCACCTGGACGAGTGCGACATGTTGCTGCTTGGCCCGCAGATCGGCTACACCAAGGGCGACTTTGAGAAGGAGGCCGCCGGTCGTTTTCCGGTCGAGGTCATCAACATGGTCGACTACGGCCGCATGAACGCTGCCGGCATCATCGACCACTGCGTCAGCGTGATGGGCTAGGTGCTCTGTATGGAGGATATGAACGAACTGCAGATGACCTGCTTCGAGATCATCAGCTACGTCGGTACCGCCAAGAGCATGTACATCAATGCCGTGCAAAAGGCCAAGGAGGGCGATTTTGACGCCGCCGAGGAGCTTATCAAGCAGGGCGACAAGGCCTATAACGGTGGCCACGATGTTCACATGGGGCTTCTGAAGAAAGAGGCCAACGGCGAGCGTAACGGCGAGGCCCCGTTGATTCTGCTGCATGCCGAGGACCAGATGGCCGGTACCGAGACCATGCGCGTCATGGCGACGGAGCTCATCGAGATCCACAAGCAGCTGCAGGCACTTAAGGCCTAGTCGGCGTTATCGCCGCGAAGGACCGTGCGGTCCAACAGACAACATAGTCCCTTTGACGGGCGCCGGGAGTCTCCGCCTCCCGGCGCCTCTATTTTTGGGGATGGTCTTGTGCGGCCTGTTGAGCGGCCATTTGCGTTTCCCAGGATAAAACCTGCCAAAACAAACCTGTCCCTTTTTGGTAGGTTTTTGCCTTGGGAGCGGTACCATACAGGCAATGTTTAAACGAGAAAGGCGGGCTCCCATGGAACCTAAGCAGTACTACATCGGCATTGACGTCGGCGGCACTTCGGTTAAGGAGGGTCTGTTCGACGAGGACGGCAACCTGCTGGCCAAGGCCAGCGTGCCTACGCCTCCCATCGTTGACGCTGCGGGCTTTGCCGCGGTGACCGAGGCTATCGACCAGGTGGTCGCCAAGGCCCAGATTCCGCGCGCCTTTGTGGCTGGCATTGGCCTGGCCGTTCCGTGCCCCATCCCGGCGTCGGGCGATGCCAAGGTCAAGGCCAACATTGCCATTAACCTGCCCGAGCTGAGGATCGCCATTCAGCAGCACTGCCCCGACGCGGTCGTTAAGTACGAGAACGATGCCAACGCCGCCGCCATGGGCGAGGCCTGGCTCGGCTCTGCCAAGGGCGTGCAGAACGTGGTGATGGTCACCATCGGTACCGGCGTGGGTGGCGGCGTTATCGTTAATGGCGACGTGGTATCGGGCGTTGTGGGTGCTGGCGGCGAGATTGGCCACATGTGCCTGAACCCAGCTGAGGAGCGCACCTGCGGCTGCGGCGGCCATGGCCACCTGGAGCAGTATTCCAGCGCCACCGGCGTGGTGAGCAACTACCTTGCCGAGTGCAAGAAGGCGGGCGTCGAGCCCATCGAGCTCACCGGCCCCTCCGATTCCAAGGACGTGTTCCAGGCCTGCCGCGAGGGAGACAAGCTCGCGCTGGCCGCGGCCGATACCATGGCCGATTATCTCGGTCGTGCCCTGGCGCTTATTGCCAACGTGGTCGACCCCGAGATGTTCCTGATCGGCGGCGGTGCGTCTGCCTCGGCCGATGTCTACCTCGACAAGGTTCGCGAGCACTTCCAGCGCTACGCGCTTTCCGCCTCGCGCGAGACGCCCATTAAGGTCGCTTCGCTCGGCAACGACGCCGGCATCATCGGTGCCGCCTACGTAGCCCTGCGCGCTGCCGGCAAATAGCTGGTGCATGGGGGCCAAGGCTGCCACAAAATATGCCGTGGCCCTTCTGTCTGCGAAGGCTCGGCATCGGCGTGCTACCATAGCTACGTCCAAGTACACATATCAAGTGGAGGATATCCATGGCAAACGTTCTTGTCTTTGGTCACCAGAACCCCGATAACGACGCCATCATGAGCGCCGTCGTCCTGTCCCAGCTGCTCAACCAGGTTGAGTATGCCGGCAACACCTACGAGGCCTGCGCCCTTGGTCAGCTTCCGGCAGAGTCCGCCAAGCTGCTCGCCGACGCCGGCATCGCCGAGCCTCGCGTGATTGAGTCCGTCGAGGCCGGTCAGCTCGTCGTCCTCACCGACCACAACGAGTCCGCCCAGTCCGTCGCCGGCCTTAAGGACGCCACGGTCTTTGGCGTCGTCGACCATCACCGCATCGGCGACTTCGAGACCGCCGGCCCGCTGCACTACATCTGCCTGCCCTGGGGCTCCAGCTGCACCATCGTCACCAAGCTCGCCGGCGTGCTCGGCGTTGAGCTTTCCGACGTTCAGGCCAAGCTGCTGCTCTCGGCCATGATGACCGACACGCTCATGCTCAAGAGCCCCACCACCACCGATGTCGACCGCGCCGTCGCCGCCAAGCTCGGCGAGCAGGTGGGCGTCGACCCGGTCAAGTTTGGCATGGAGGTCTTCCTCACCCGTCCGTCCGGCTCCTTCACCGCAGCCGAGATGGTCGGCAACGACATCAAGATGTTCGAGCCTGCTGGCAAGAAGCTGCTCATCGGCCAGTACGAGACTGTCGACAAGACCCGCGCACTCGGCATGATCGACGAGATTCGCGAGGCCATGCGCGCCTACGCCGCCGAGAAGGGTGCTGACGGCATTGTCCTGTGCATCACCGACATCATGGAGGAGGGCTCGCAGGTCCTGCTCGAGGGCGAGACCGAGGCCGCTCAGAAGGGCCTGGGCATTGCCGACGAGCACGACGGCGTCTGGATGCCGGGCGTCCTCTCCCGTAAGAAGCAGGTCGCTGCCCCCATCATGGCCGCCTGCTAGGTTTAGTTGACCAAACGCCACGACCGGATCGCGGACGCCCCGCGCTCCGGTCGTTTTTTGTGCACGGCGCCGCGTCGTCTCTTGGACAGGCGTGTCCGTGCCGTTGAGCAAATAATGTTCAACCTGTGGTTCCGCTTTTCGGTCACGCCTGCGTGCTTGTCGTGCAGGGTAGGCTAGATGCAAGCGTAATACGTTAGAGCGCGGCGCCGCCACTTGGGCGGGCCGTGCTTTTTTAAGACGGGAGCTTTCCCGTGAAAGGAGCCGCCCATGGCAGCAACTGAGCAGCTGTTCAACGTTCGTGAGCGCAAGCGCTTTGAACGTCACGACATCTGGGAGCGCATCGCCGAGAACGGCACGATTTCCGCCGCCGTCATGGTCTTCGCCGCCATCGCCGCCGTCATTTGCGCTAATACCGATGCCTACGAGGCCATCCATCACTTTTTGGAGACCCCGCTGTATGTGGGTCTGGGGCATTTGACGGCTGGCCTCACCGTCGAGCTTTTCGTCAACGACTTCCTCATGGCGATTTTCTTTTTGCTGGTGGGCATTGAGCTTAAGTACGAGATGACGGTCGGCGAGCTCAAAAACCCGCGCCAGGCTATGCTTCCCATGCTGGCGGCCGTGGGCGGCGTCGTCGTTCCCGCCTGCATCTACCTGATCTTTAACCATGCCGGCGCGCACAACGGCTGGGCCATTCCCATGGCAACCGATATTGCCTTTGCGCTGGGCGTGCTGTCGCTTTTGGGTAATCGCGTGCCCAACGGCGTGCGCGTGTTCTTCTCGACGCTCGCCATCGCCGACGACCTCATTTCCATCGCCGCCATCGCCATCTTCTACGGTCAGAGCCCCAATCCGTTTTGGTTGGGCGCCGCCGCGCTTGTGACCTGCGCGCTCGTGTGGCTCAACAAGACGCAGCATTACCGCCTTGCCCCGTACTCGGTGCTGGGCCTGCTTCTGTGGTTCTGCATGTTCAAGAGCGGCGTGCATGCTACGCTCGCCGGTGTCATCTTGGCTTTTACCATCCCGGCCAAGTGCGGCGTCAAGCTCGATAGCCTCACCGATTGGTTGGGCGAGTGCCTGCCGCTGCTCGATGACCGCTACGATGACGAGGCACACATCCTGGGCCAGCATGACTTTACCGTCTCGACCACCAAGGTCGAACGCGTCATGCACCGCGTGACCCCGCCGCTCATCCGCATGGAGCGTCTGATCTCCACGCCGGTCAACTTTGTGATTCTGCCGATCTTTGCGTTCGTGAACGCACAGGTTCGCCTAGTGGGCGTGGACATGAGCACGCTGCTCACCGACCCGGTGACGCTCGGCGTGTACTTTGGCATGCTGCTGGGCAAGCCGATCGGTATTTTTGGCATGACGTTTGCCCTGGTTAAGTTTAGGGTCTGCGAGCTGCCGCGCAATGTCAACTGGCACATGATTGCCGGCGTGGGCATTCTGGGCGGTATCGGCTTTACCATGTCGATTCTCATCAGCGGCCTTGCCTTCCCGACGGCCCAGTTTGAGGTTCTGGCCGCCAAGGCCGCTATTCTCGCCGGCTCTGTCACCGCTGCCGTGCTCGGCATGATCTACATGAGCGTGATCTGCAAACACCCCGCGCCCAAGGACGAGTAAGAGCGCGAAAACCGGCTCCAGAACCGATTCGGGCGCGTTCAAAATGCGGATTCGGGCGGTGCTTGCCGCCTGCCAGACACGCCAGTGGTCAAAAAACGCCGTTTGTGAGTACTGTCACAAACGGCGTTTCATTTTAAGTGTGGAAAATAATGAACAAAGTTATAAGAACTGTACGTTAATGAGTGAGCATCGACTTCCAATTCGGCGCTGGCTGACGGTGACTAGGGAGTTTCAAGTCCAGTTTTGCCGATTTCGACCAAAAATCGCTGCTACTAAAAAGGTAACAGTACTCAAATTTGCCCTTTTTTGACCACAGGCCCCAATGACTAGGTTTATTCCACGGTGCCGTAGATGGCGCCCCAGCCGTGGGCGGCCAAGGCGGAGTTGAGCTGGTCGCAAAGCGATTGGCGGTCGTAGTAGCCGGGCGGCAAAAGGTTCACGATTTCCATGAGGTCGGGCGCGAGGTCCAAGATCTCGGCCTGCACGATGAGATCCAGGCGGTCGATGGCGTGGCGGTCGTAAAACAGCCCGTCGACCAGGCGCTGCAGGTCGCCGAATTCCTCGGCCTGGAACGATCCGTACTCCATAGTGCCTCCTTGGGCGCTCCACGCCGGCGTGCGCGGCGATTCGTAATTCATTGCGATGGACTTAATCTATCACGGCTTCATAACGTTGCGACGGTGGCGGTCTATACTTAGAAGAATTGCAACGTACCGCTTCGTGAAAGGTCGCACCCATGCAGACGATCTACCAGAAGATGGAAACCACCGAACTCGATGCCGCCATCGAGGCGCTCAGGGCCGAGGTCGCCGAGGTCAAGGCCAAGGGCCTGGCGCTCGACATGGCCCGCGGCAAGCCGTCGCCCTCCCAGGTGGACATCTCTCGACCCATGCTCGATATCCTCAATGCCGATGCCGATCTGCACGACGGCAACGTCGACTGTTCCAATTACGGCTGCTTTGAGGGCATTCCCTCGGCACGCAAGCTAGCGGGGGAGTTCCTGGGTTGCCCCGCCGAGCAGACGCTCGTGCTGGGTTCGTCGAGTTTGCTGATCGAGCACGATATCGCCGGTATGTTCTGGCGTTGCGGCTCATGTGGTAGCGACCCTTGGGAGGCTTACGAGGCCGCGCACGACGGCAAGAAGGTCAAGTTCCTGTGCCCGGTTCCCGGCTACGATCGCCACTTTGGCATTACCGCCGACTTGGGTATCGAGAACGTTCCCGTCGCGATGACCGACAACGGCCCCGATATGGACGAGATCGAGCGCCTCGTTGCCGCCGACGATTCCATCAAGGGCATCTGGTGCGTGCCCAAGTATTCCAACCCCACGGGTATCACCTTTAGCGAGGACACCGTGCGCCGCCTGGTCGAGATGCACACGGCCGCGCCCGATTTCCGCATCTTCTGGGACAACGCCTACTGCGTGCATGACCTGTACGACGAGACCGACGAGCTCGCAAACATCTTCGACCTCGCTCGCGCGGCGGGCACCGAGGATCGCGTGGTGGCCTTTGCATCGACGTCCAAGATCACCTTCCCGGGCGCTGGCATCGGCTTTATCGGTGCGAGCCCCGCGGTTATCGCGGAGTTCTCCAAGCGCCTGAAGGCCGGCCTCATCAGCGCCGACAAGCTCAACCAGCTGCGTCACGTGCGCTTCCTTCCCACCATCGAGGCGGTCAAGGAGCACATGAAAAAGCATGCCGAGTTCTTGCGCCCGCGCTTTGAGGCCGTCGAGCGCAAGCTCACCGAGGGCTTGGGCGACACGGGCTGCGCCACCTGGACGCACCCCCGCGGCGGCTACTTTGTAAGCTTCGATGGTCCCGAGGGCTCGGCCCGGAAGGTTGCTGCGCTTTGCGCCGACCTGGGCGTTAAGCTCACGCCGGCCGGTGCCACCTGGCCCTATGGCAAGGATCCGCGCGACACCAACATCCGCATCGCGCCGAGCTATCCCACGGTCGAGGACCTAGAGGCTGCGCTCGATGTGCTGGTGCTGGCCGTCAAGCTCGTCGCTGCCGAGCTTGCTCGCGCCGAGCGCGCCTAACGCGCGGCTTCCCGTACTATCCGCACTTTCGATACGTAAAGGAGCGTATACATGGATTTGGGTATTTCCACCAACCCCACGCCAGAGCTCTACACCATTAAGGTAACCGGCGAGATCGATATCTCTAACGCCGATAGCCTGCGCAATGCCATCGACCTGGCGCTCGAGCAGCCCACTGAGGCCGTTGAGCTCGATTTTGCCCAGGTGAGCTACATCGATTCGACGGGCATTGGCGTGCTTGTGGGCGCCGCGCACCACGCAGTCGACCACGGCAAGCGCTTTAGCTGCGCCAATGTGCAGCCTCCGGTGATGCGCGTGGTTCAGCTGTTGGGTGTCGACCAGGAGATTTCGATCACCGCTGCATAACCTTTGCCCTCAAAAGGGCGTGCCGTTTGGCATATGTTTGTGATGCGCTCGGACGTTTTGGCGTCCGGGCGCTATACTTGACCGAATGAATAGACGAGTTCCGGCCGAATGGCGCGGTGCGGGCTCGACTCACATCGAGCCTTGGAGGTATGTGTGTTTGGTATTGGAGAGGGTGAGCTCGCGATCATCGTGGTCTTCGGCTTTTTGCTGTTTGGCCCGGATAAGCTCCCGCAGATGGGCCGCACAATCGGCCGTGCCATCCGTCAGTTCCGCGAGACGCAGGAAAAGATGACGGCCGTTGTTCAGTCCGAGATTATCGATCCGGTAAGTGAGGCCGCTTCGGCACCGGTCAAGCCCAAGAAGACTGCCGTCGATGACGATTCCGATGCGGACGAGGATGCCGCCGAGACGGCAGCGCCCGCAAAGAAGGAGACCTTTGCCGAGCGTCGCGCTCGTCTTGCTGCCGAGAAAGCCGCGAGCGAGGCTGCCGCCGAGGGCGAGGGTGCTGCTGAGGAGTCCGAGGCCGAGGGTGCCGAGCCTGCCGCTGCCGTCGAGCCTGTCGTCGAGCCCGAGCCTGCTGCAGAGCCGGAGCCCGAGCCCGAGCCGGCAGAGCCCACGACGGCTGACCTCTACGCCCGTCGTCCCCGCAAGCGCAAGGCCGTCGTCGACCAGCTCGCTCGCGAGCTCGAGGCCGAGGACGACGCCGCTGCCGCCGATGCCCCGAAGGGAGGCGATGAGTAATGCCTATCGGACCTGCGCGCATGCCGCTCTTCGATCACCTGGGCGAGCTCCGTCGCCGCCTGACCATCGTGGTCGTGTCGGTGTTTGCCGCCGCCATCGTGCTGTATTTCGCCACGCCCGTGGTGCTCGACATCCTGGAAGACCCCATCCGCTCCTTTGTGCCGGACGGTAAGTTCTACATCACCACCACGCTCGGCGGCTTTGGCCTGCGCTTCTCGCTGGCCATCAAGATGGCCGTGGTCATGTGCACGCCCATGATCATCTGGCAGATTCTGGCATTTTTCCTGCCGGCACTGCGTCCCAACGAGCGCAAATGGGTCGTGCCCACGGTGCTCGCCTCGACGGTGCTGTTCTTCCTGGGTGCCATCTTCTGCTATTTCATCATCATCCCGGCGGGCTTTGAGTGGCTTATCGGCGAGACCTCGGCCGTCGCCACGGCGCTGCCCGACCTGGAGAACTACGTCAACATGGAGCTGCTCTTTATGATCGGCTTTGGCGTGGCGTTTGAGCTGCCGCTCATCATCTTCTACCTGTCCGTCTTCCACATCGTGTCCTACGCGGCCTTCCGCGGCGCCTGGCGCTACGTGTACGTGGGCCTGCTTGTGGGCTCGGCTGTGATTACGCCCGACGGCTCGCCCGTTACGCTGGGCCTCATGTATGGTGCCCTGCTCTCGCTCTACGAGATTTCGCTCGCCATTGCCCGCGTGGTCATTACCGCGCGCGAGGGCAAGGAGGGCTTGTTTGTGAGCCGTCTGGACCTGTTCTCGGACGATGAGGACGACGAGGAGTAAATCGGTATGCACGAGGTTGGCATTGTCAACGGCATACTCGATACAGTGATTCGCGCGGCGCGTGGGGCGGGGGCCTCGCGCGCCGTTTTGGTAACGCTGCGTATCGGGGATATGACCGAAGTTGTGCGCGAGGCGCTCGACTTTGCGTGGGAGACATTTCGCGATGAGGACCCGCTCACGCGAGGCTGCGAGCTTGCCGTGGAGGAGGTCCATCCACAAAGCGAGTGTCTGGACTGCGGCGAGGTTTTCGACCACGATCGCTTCCACTGTCGCTGTCCCCAGTGTGGTGGTGCCAACGTGCGCCTACTGCGCGGCCGCGAGCTCGATATCGCGAGTATCGAAATTGAAACCCCCGACGATTAGCCCGCTAGCCATCTGGTGATGGGGTATAAAGGGGCCAAAGTAAGGAGTGCCGAGTATGGCCGAGAAAACGATTGATATCGCGTCGCCGATTCTGTCGCGCAATGAGCGCCTGGCAGATCAGCTGCGACAGCGATTTAAAGAGACAAACACCTATGTGATCAATGTGCTGTCGAGCCCCGGTTCGGGCAAGACCACCACGATCCTGGGCACCAACGAGCGCCTGCGCGACAAGGCTGGCCTGCGCTGTGCCGTCATCGAGGGCGATATTGCCTCGGATGTCGACGCCATCACCATGAAGGAAGCCGGCATGCCCGCCATCCAGATCAACACGGGTGGCCTGTGCCACCTCGAGGGCAACATGATCATGGAGGCCGTTGACGCGTTCGACCAGGCCGTCGGTCTGGAGAACATCGACGTCATCTTTATCGAAAACGTGGGCAACTTGGTCTGCCCGGTCGACTTTGACCTGGGCGAAAACCTGTCCATCATGATTCTCTCGGTGCCCGAGGGCGACGACAAGCCCATCAAGTACCCGGGCATCTTCCAGCACGCCGGCGCGCAGCTGCTCAACAAGGTCGATGTGGCCCCGGCTTTCGATTTTGACATGGATAGGTATACTAAGACACTCGATGACCTCAATCCGCAGGCGCCGCGGTTTTCCGTTAGCGCGCGTAAGGGCGAGGGCATGGATGCCTGGTGCGATTGGCTCATCGGGCAGATTGAGCAAGCAAGGGCGTAAGTCGGCCGCCATACGGGCGGGCGTAGCCGCAGAGATACGAGATAGGAGCCTCTTTTGAAGCTCATCATCGCCGAGAAAAACGACGCCGCGCGTCAGATTGCCGAGCGTCTGTCCACGGGCAAGCCCAAAAAGGACAAGGTGTACAACACCGCCATCTACCGTTTTGAGTGGAAGGGCGAGGAGTGCGTGACGATCGGCCTTGCCGGTCACATCCTTGCGCCCGATTTTTGCGACAGCGTGCTGTTCGATAAAAAGCTGGGCTGGTATTCGGTCACCGAGGACGGTGAGATACTGCCGGCCGACATGCCCGATGGCCTGGCTCGTCCGCCTTACGACACCAAGCGTAAGCCGTTCCTTGCCGATGGCATTTCCATCAAGGGCTGGAAGCTCGAGAGCCTGCCTTACCTCACCTGGGCGCCTGTCATTAAGCTGCCGGCCGAGAAGGAGCTCATTCGTTCGCTCAAGAACCTCGCTAAAAAGTCCGACAGCGTCATTATCGCCACGGACTTCGATCGCGAGGGCGAGCTGATCGGTTCGGACGCCCTCAACAAGGTGCGCGAGGTTGCGCCCGACTTGCCGGTCGCCCGCGCCCAGTATTCTTCGTTTACCAAGGCCGAGATTACGCAGGCCTTTGATAATCTCGTCTCGCTCGACCAGAACTTGGCCGACGCCGGCGAGAGCCGTCAGCACATCGACCTCATTTGGGGCGCGGTGCTCACGCGCTACCTGACGCTCGCCAAGTTTGGCGGCTTTGGCAACGTGCGTTCCGCCGGCCGTGTGCAGACGCCGACGCTCGCCCTGGTGGTTGAGCGCGAGCGCGAGCGCATGGCGTTTGTGCCCGAGGACTATTGGCAGATCCGCGGCATGGGCGCCGCGCAGGGTGCTGCCGAGGACGACCGCTTTAAGATTGCGCACAAGACGGCGCGCTTTACCGACAAGGATGCTGCCGAGACGGCGTACGGCCATGTTGACGGCGTTGCGACGGCAACCGTCGCCGCGGTGACCAAGCGTTCGCGCAAGCAGCAGCCGCCCACGCCGTTTGCGACCACTTCGCTGCAGGCTGCCGCCGCAGCCGAGGGCATCTCGCCTGCGCGTACCATGCGCATCGCCGAGTCCCTCTACATGGCGGGCCTCATCAGCTACCCGCGTGTCGACAACACCGTGTACCCCGCGACGCTCGACCTGGGCGCCGTGGTGAGCGACCTGGCAAAGATCAATCCGGCGCTGGCACCTGTATGCAAAAAGGTGCTCGCCGGCCCCATGAAGCCCACGCGGGGCAAAGTCGAGACCACCGACCACCCGCCTATCTATCCCACGGGCGAGGGCGATCCGTCCACGCTCGATGGCGGCCAGCGCAAGCTCTACGACCTCATCGCCCGCCGCTTCCTGGCGACGCTTATGGGTCCCGCGACCATCGAGAACACCAAGCTCGAGCTCGACGTGAACGGCGAGCCGTTCGTGGCTTCGGGCGATGTGCTCGTGACCCCGGGTTTCCGCGAGGCGTACCCGTACGGACTCAAACGCGACGAGCAGATGCCGCCGCTGGAGCAGGGCGATACGGTCGACGTGTTCGACATTAAACTCGAGGCCAAGCAGACCGAGCCGCCCGCGCGCTACAGCCAGGGCAAGCTCGTGCAGGAGATGGAAAAGCGCGGCCTGGGTACCAAGTCCACGCGTGCGAGCATCATCGAGCGCCTGTATGCCGTGCGCTATCTCAAAAATGATCCCGTTGAGCCGAGCCAGCTGGGCATCGCCATCATCGACGCACTGACGCAATTTGCCCCGCGCATCACGAGCCCCGATATGACCAGGGAGCTTGATGGCGATATGACCCGCGTCGAGCGCGGCGAGGATACCGAAGAGCATGTCGTGACGCACTCGCGCGCGCTGCTGGCTGGCGTGCTCGACGAGCTGCTCAAGCATACGCAGGAGCTGGGCGACGCCATCAGCGACGCCGTCACGGCCGATGCGCGCGTGGGCGCTTGCCCCAAGTGCGGCAAGGACCTGGTTATGAAGACGAGTGCCAAGACCCGTGGCAGCTTTATCGGCTGCATGGGCTGGCCCGACTGCGACGTGACCTATCCGGTGCCGAGCGGCGTCAAGGTAAGCCCGCTCGAGGGCGAGGCAGCCGTGTGCCCCGAGTGCGGCGCGCCGCGCATTAAGTGCCAGCCGTTCCGCCAGAAGGCCTTCGAGATTTGCGTGAACCCTACGTGCCCCACCAACTACGAGCCTGACCTTAAGGTGGGCGAGTGCAAGGTGTGCGCCGAGGCCGGACGCCATGGCGACCTGATCGCGCACAAGAGTGAGAAGAGCGGCAAGCGCTTTATCCGCTGCACCAACTACGATGACTGCGGTGTGAGCTATCCTCTGCCGGCGCGCGGTAAGCTCGAGGCGACGGGCGAGACCTGTCCCGAGTGCGGCGCCCCCATCGTGGTGGTCAACACGGCGCGCGGTCCGTGGCGCATCTGCGTGAACATGGACTGCCCGACCAAGGAGAAGAAGCCCGCCCGCGGCCGCAAGACTGCGACCAAGGCGAGCACGGCCAAGAAGACAACGGCGGCCAAGAAGACGACGGCTAAGAAAGCCACTGCCGCCAAGAAGACGACCGCGAAGAAGTCGACTGCCAAGAAAGCAGCCGCCGACAAGTAACGGCGCAGTCGAAACATTGCCCAAAACAAAAACGAGCGAGGATCTCATGATCCTCGCTCGTTTTTTGCGTAGTCATTGGGGGCGGTCTTTAATGACTAGTCGTTTAAGAACGTCGCATGCGACTAGTTCACCTCGACAGGCTTGGCGCCGGGATAGCGCTCCTCAAAGTCTAGGCGGTACTTATTGTCATTGGTGCCCGCCACGTTGTCGCGCGACAGCGGCGCCACAATCTCATTCTTGTGGTCCGCAGGCTTGTCGTATTTCAGGCTGATCTCCCAGGCATCACAGATTGCGTCAATGCGGTGATCCAGGTCGTCGTACAGGGCGATGATGTCCTTCCAGGAGCTGTAGTTCTTGGAGCTCGTCGGGACGTCTAGGTCCTCGACGATGTCGTAATACTGCTCGATGGTGTCCTCCGTGCGCTCGGCGACGTCGGCGAGATTTTGACGGGTGGTTCGATCCTCTTCCAGATAGCTGCCGTTGAAGTTCTGCGCGCAGCCACGGACCTGGCTATCGAGGTCTTCGAGCAGGTCGTAGTATTCGCTCAGGCGACGGTAGAGGTTCTGCTCGGAGAGCGTTGCTTCGCCGCCATCCTCGTCGTCATCGTCATCATCGTCGTACAGGCTGTTGGGATCGCCGAGAGGCTTTAGGTCATCGTCGTCGACGTCATGGTGCAGCTTAGCTACCTCGGCAGTCGTCTGCGTGGCGGCGTTGTCGAAAGGCTTGATCACAAAGAAAACGACCAGGGCGATGATGATCGCCACCAGCACAACGATAACGGCGATAAGCGGCCCGGTGCCGCTCTTTTTGGGAGCGGGGGTCTGTGGCGAAGCGGGCGCGTATGCGGGAGCCGGCTGCTGTTGGGGCGAGCCGCTCGCGACGGGTATGCGCTGCGTGGTCTCGACGGCCGCGGTCCTTACGGCGGGGTCGGGGCTATAGGCGAGGGAGTCGTCCGCCTTGGCTTGCGGCGTATCAAGGGAGCCGGTCTGCTCAAAAGCGGGCTGGCTATCGCTCGCGGCTGTTTGCTCAACGGGTGCACCGCACGAGGTGCAGAATTTGGCATCATCTGCAAGAAGCTTGCCGCACGAGGCGCAATACCGAGACATTGCCACTCCTTTCGCCACATTTCAATGCAATACGACGATTATACCCAGCATCCCAAAAAGCCGGCAGTTAGGGACGTTCCTTTTCTGCTGGCACTTTAGGAACGTCCCTAACTGTCACCTAGTCATTTAAAAACGTCCCCAATGACTAGGTCTGATTTGGGGTGCGCCTGCCCCTGGGGTATCATGGCTTGGTTGCTATAACTTGCATTTACGCGCCTTGTAGGAAGGGGCTGCGCCCATGGCTTTTGAGCCCGCTCAACATAGCTTTATCACGCTCGAGGGCGTCGATGGCGCCGGCAAGTCCACGCAGGCGCGCCTGCTTGCCCGCGCGCTCGAACTCGCTGGCCACCAGGTTGTGAGCCTGCGCGAGCCGGGCGGTACCGCCATCAGCGAAAAGATCCGTGCTCTGCTGCTCGACCCCGCCAATACAGCGATGGGCGACACCTGCGAGTTGTTGCTCTACGAGGCGGCACGCGCTCAGTTGGTGCACGAGGTCATCGCGCCCGCCCTTGCTGCCGGCAACGTGGTCCTGTGCGACCGCTTCTACGATTCCACAACCTGCTATCAGGCATTTGCCGACGGCCTTGATCGCCAGATGGTGCGAGATGCCAACAACCTGGCCGTCGCGGGTACGCACCCGGCGCTCACACTCGTCTACCACATCACGCCCGAACAGGCGGCGCTGCGCATGACAGCCCGTGGTGCGGCAGATCGCATGGAGGCAAAGGGCATGGCATTCCAAGAGCGTGTCTACCAGGGCTTTTGCGCAATTGCTGTCGAGGAGCCAAACCGCGTAAAGCTCATCGACGCCACCGCGACCATCGAGGAAGTCTTCGAGAAGACGGTCGAGCAGGTTCGCGCCTGCGGCCTCGATATTTCCCAGGAAGCCGTCGCCGCCGCGCTTGCCCAGGAGGCCGAGTAACATGGCCCCCGCTCAGGCAAGCCTGCTGGCCAAGCTCGACACCCAAGAGCGCGTGCGTGACTTTTTGACCAATGCCGTCGCTAGCGGTCGCGCATCGCACGCCTACCTGTTTTTGGGCGCTCCCGGCGCGGGCAAGCTCGACGCCGCGTGGGCGCTCGCCCAAGCCTTCCTGTGCGAGCAGGATGGCTGCGGCTCATGCGATAGCTGCGTGCGCGTCGCCCGCCATACGCACCCCGACGTGCACTATTACACGCCCGAGAGCGCCACGGGTTACCTCATCGCCCAGACCCGCGAGCTGCTCGATGACGTGCCGCTGGCGCCCATCCGTGCCAAGGCCAAGGTCTACATCATCGACCGTGCCGAGCAGCTGCGCGCCAACACCGCCAACGCACTGCTCAAAACACTCGAGGAGCCGCCCGAGGGCGTTATGTTTATCTTGCTGGGCACCTCGGCCGACGTGATGCTGCCCACTATCGTGAGTCGCTGCCAGTGCGTGCCGTTTCGCCTGGTGTCGCCCGCCTTCGCCGCGCAGGCCGTGAGCCGCGCCACCGGTCAGGACCCTGCGCGGTGCCGCATGGCCGTCGCCGTAGCGGGAAGCCCCACGCGTGGCATCGAGTTCCTCAAGAGCGCCGAGCGCCAGGACGCCCGCCGTCAGATGGTTCGCGCCATCGATTCGCTTATCGCCGCCGACGAGGCCGACGTGCTCAGCCGCGCCAAGTCGCTCATCGTCGCCGTTAAGGCGCCGCTCGCCGAGGTCAAGTCCACGCAGGAAAAGGTGCTCGAGCAAAACGCCGACTACCTGTCGCGTGGAGCATTGAAGCAGCTTGAGGACCGCAACAAGCGCGAACTCAACGCGCGCGAGCGTTCGGGTATCATGGAAGCGCTGGCGAGCGCGCGGACGCTCATGCGCGACGTGCTGCTGACGCTTCAGGACGAGGCGGCCGACGTGGTGAACGAAGACGTGCGCGACACGATCGGTCGGCTTGCCGCCGCGACCAATGTTGCGGGTGCCACGCGGGCGCTCGAGGCAGTCGCGACCGCCGAGCGCAACATCGCCAGAAACGTTACTCCCCAGCTGGCCATCGAGGTCATGCTGTTCGATATCAGGAAGGCACTGAAATGCCGTTAGTCGTACCCGTTAAGTTTACCTACGCCTCGCGCGACCTGTGGTTCGATCCGCAGGATTTGGATATCCTCGAGGCCGATTATGCCATTTGCTCCACCGAGCGCGGAACCGAGATCGGCCTGGTCACTGCCGATCCCTTTGAGGTGCCGCAAGACGAGATCGGTCAGCCGCTCAAGCCCGTGCTGCGCGTGGCGAGCGACATCGACCTGCAGCTTGCCGACGACCTAGCCATCCAGGGCGACGAGGCCATGGTCGATTTCCGTCGCCTGGTCAAGGAGCTCGACCTCGAGATGAAGCCGGTGGGCGTTGAGTACCTGTTTGGCGGCGACAAGGCCGTGTTCTACTTTGCGGCCGAGGAGCGCGTCGATTTTCGCCAGCTCGTCAAGGATCTGTCCTCGACGCTGCATATTCGCGTCGACATGCGCCAGATCGGCGTGCGCGACGAGACCCGCCTGGTGGGCGGCTACGCCCAGTGCGGACAGGAGCTTTGCTGCACGCGCTTTGGCGGACAGTTTGAACCCGTCTCGATTCGCATGGCAAAAGAGCAAGACCTGCCGCTCAATTCCTCCAAGATCAGCGGCGTGTGCGGTCGTCTGATGTGCTGCCTGCGCTATGAGTTCGAGGCCTACAAGGACTTTAAGAGCCGTGCGCCCAAAAAGAAGACGCTCATCGATACGCCGCTTGGCAAGGCGCGTATCCAGGAATATGACACGCCGCGTGAGCAGCTGGTGCTACGCCTGGAGAACGGCAAAGTCTTTAAGGTCAATCTGGCCGATATGACGTGCTCGGAGGGCTGCAAAAAGAAGGCCGCCGAGCAGGGCTGCAACTGCCGCCCCGACTGCGTGACGCGCGACGTGCTCGAGCGTATTGAGTCGCCCGAGATGCGCCTGGCGCTCATGGAGCTCGATCGCGAGAACGGCGTCGACGTGGGCGATGGCCTGTCGAGTGCCGACCGTCTGGCCGGCACGTCGATGCCCAAGCGCCGTCGTCGCGATGCCGATTCCGATGCTCGCGCCGGTCAGGGCCAGGGCGAGGGTCGCGGCCGCGGTAAGGGCCGTGGCAAGGCCGGGGCACCCGAGGCCGAGGGGGCGGCCGATGGCCGTCGTCGTCGCAAGCGCGCGGGCTCGGGCGATGCTACCGACGCTGCAGCCGCGGGCAAGAACGCCTCTCGCGAGCGCGAGGTTCAGCAGCCCCAGCAGCAGAATCGTGGCGGTGGCATGAACCCCACACGTCGCCGCCGCCGTCATCTGTCGAGCGAGGAGCGCGAGGACGCCTTCCGCGCCGCAGCTGCTCGCGAGGCTGGTGCCGCTTCCAAGGGCCCCTCGGCCTCCGATGCACCTGCCGACAAGGGCGGCAAGTCGCGTGGCGAGGAGGAACGCGCGCCGCGTCCGCGCCGTCGCCATTCCTCGGGCGCGCAACAGAAGCCCTCAGTGCCCTCCGTGGCCGATCAGGTCTCGGATGGCGAGGTCAAGGTCACGCGCCGTCGTCCCGGAGATGGCGGGGGAGCGACTGCTAAGGCTTCGCGTGGCGCCGCTCGCGACGAGCGCGAGCCGCGCGAGGATCGCGGTGGCGAGGGCTCGGCCGACCAGGGTCAAAAGCGCCGTCGCCGTCGCCGTTCCCGCAAGCCGCGCCAGGATGGTGGCGAGGGCTCGACCCCGTCTTCGTCCGCACCACAACCGCCCGCCGGCGAATAACGCCCGCGAGCGGATTTAGCCCGCCTTGCCCCGAGCGCATCGGGGTATCATAGCGCCGAATCAACAACCCTCCCTGCGACCGAACGTAGGGAGGGTTGTGTCTTGAAGAGCCATCTGAACATATTGAGCCGTCTGCAGGGTGCCGGTGCCCTACCGTTTGCGGACGAATTGCTACCGTTTGCCGAGCGGGTGGCACGTGAGGCGCTCGAGGCATTGTCGCCAACACGATGTGCCGGCTGCGAGCGCGCCGGTGCGCTTATTTGCCAAGACTGCCTGGCCGCGCTCACGCTCATCGACCCACGTCATAGCTGTACCCGATGCGGCGCCCCGTTTGGGGATTTGCTGTGCACTGAGTGTTCGGTCGAGGGCACGTCCTCGGCAATGGCGGAGGCGCTCGACCGCTGCCTGGCGTGCGCCGTCTATGCGCATCCGCTGCCGCGCATCATTAAAGCGTACAAGGATGCGGGCGAGCGACGTCTGGCTCCGTATCTGGCGGAGCTGCTCTACGACACTGCCCTGCATGCCCAGGTCGTAGCGCCCGAACGCTTAGGAGGTGTGCTGTCCGGTGCGGATGCGGTGGTGTTTGTGCCTGCGACGGCGGCAGCGTTTCGGCGGCGTGGTTTTGATCATATGGAGGCTATCGCGCGCCCATTTTGCGAGCTGTCGGGTGTTCCCCTGCTCGATGCTCTCGTCAAGTACGGGCATGGCGACCAGCGCGAACTCGGTCGTGAGGAGCGCCGCGAGCGTGCCCAAGGCATGTACGAGACGGTTGAGGACGTGCGCGGCCGCCGCCTGCTGCTTATCGATGACGTTATTACCACGGGCGCGACGATGGCCGCGGCTTCGGCGGAACTCAAGCGCGCCGGCGCCGCAGCAGTCGATGGCCTCGCTATCGCACGCGTTTGGTAGGGGTGGTTTTGTGGCAGTGAAGATTGAGCGGCGCAACGAGCCGACAGACGAACAGCTAGCGGCTTCCGTAATCCTAACAGGCGCCTCGGCGCTACGCATGATGCGCGCCGAGCGCCGGCAGATGGGCTACATAAGCTGGAAGGACCTC
>CABUZD010000014.1 GCA_902495945.1 uncultured Collinsella sp. | reverse complement strand
CGTTGTCGTTGCCGTGGCCCAAATCGACAGTGTTTTCTTCGGGGGCAGAGCCGTCTTCTGTGGCTTCACCTTCGGGCTTCTCCTTGGCGGCCGTCATGCGGGCTACGGCGCAGATGCGGTCGTTGTCGTCGACGGTCATCATCTTGACGCCCTGGGTGGCGCGGCCAGTCTGGCTGATCTCGTCGGTCTTGACGCGAATGACCGTCGCGCCCTCCGTCACGATGAACAGCTCGTGCTGCGGGCCCACCGTCTTCATGGCCGCGAGGTTACCCTTACGCTCGGTCATTTGGATGGTGTAGACGCCCTGGCCGCCGCGATTCTGCTCCGGGTAGTCCGCAACCGGCGTGCGCTTGCCGTAGCCGCGCTCGGTGATGACGAACAGATCACCGTTGCCGTTAGTGACTTCCATGCCCAGAACGCTCACGCCGTCCTTCATACCGATACCGCGAACGCCGCTGGTATCGCGGCCGGTGGCGCGCACCTGCTCCTCGGAGAACATGATCGCCTTGCCCGCGGTGGTGGCCAGGATAATCTTGTCGCCCTCGCGCACGCGGCGCACGTTCAACAGCGCGTCGTCGTCACGCAGGTTGATAGCGATCAGGCCGTCGCGACGGCTGCGATCATATGCGCTCATCACGGTCTTCTTGACCATGCCGCTCTTGGTGGCAAACATCAGGTACTCGTCGGCCGGGAACTCGCGGCAGCTGATGACGCTCGCGATCTTCTCGCCCTCCTCAAAGGGCAGCAGGTTGACGATCGCGGTACCGCGCGCCTGGCGCGTACCCACCGGCAGCTCGTGCACCTTCAGGCGATAGACCTTGCCCTTGCTCGAGAAGAACAGCACGTACTCGTGCGTGGACGCGATGAACATCTCGTCGATAACATCGTCCTCTTTGAGGTTGACGCCCGACACGCCCTTGCCGCCGCGCTTCTGGGCACGGTAGGCAGCCACCGGGATGCGTTTAACGTAGCCGGTGTGGGTGATGGTCACGACCATATCCTCGTCGGCGATGAGGTCCTCGACATCCAGGTCCTTCTCAACCTGGCTGATCTCGGTGCGGCGCTTATCGCCGAACTTCTTGGAGATCTCGCGCATCTCTTCCTTGATGACGCCCAGGATCTTCTCCTCGTGCGCCAGCAGGTCCTCGTAGTAGGCGATGGCGCGGCGCAGACCGTCCAGCCCTTCCTGAATTTTGTCGCGCTCCAGGCCGGTCAGGCGGCGCAACTTCATCTCGAGAATGGCCGTGGTCTGCTCGGGCGTAAAGCCAAAGCGCTCGATCAGGCGGCTGCTGGCCTCGGAGTCGGTCTGCGAGGAGCGGATAATGCTAATGACCTCGTCGATATGGTCAAGGGCCATCAGATAGCCCTCGAGGATATGCGCGCGGGCCTGGGCCTTCTTAAGGTCGAAGCGGGTGCGGCGAGTGACGACGTCGACCTGGTGGTCGATGTAGTGCTGCAGCATCTCGCGCAGGCTCAGGCATTTGGGAACGCCGTTGACGAGCGCCAGGTTGTTGGCGCCAAAGGTCGTCTGCAGCGAGGTGTACTTATACAGATTGTTGAGCACGACCTGCGGAATGACGCCCTTCTTGAGCTCGATGACCAGACGGATACCCTTCTGGTTGGATTCATCGCGCATATCCGAGATGCCCTCGATGCGCTTGTCGTTGACGAGCTGGGCGATCTTCTCCTGCAGGGTGCCCTTGTTGACCATGTAGGGAATCTCGGTAAAGACCAGGCGGCTGCGGCCGGTCTTGGTGGACTCC
The DNA here is from genome assembly GCA_902495945.1 of uncultured Collinsella sp. GTDB lineage: Bacteria > Actinomycetota > Coriobacteriia > Coriobacteriales > Coriobacteriaceae > Collinsella. The sequence goes on along the minus strand of CABUZD010000014.1, from coordinate 21,669 downwards.
ACGTGTGCCTTGGCACGCACGGTAATGGAGCCGCGGCCGGTCTCGTAGCTCTGCTTAATGCCGGCGCTGCCCATGATGATGGCGCCGGTGGGGAAGTCCGGACCGGGCATGATCTGCATGAGCTCGTCGACGGTGGCGTCGGGGTTGTCGATCAGGTAGCAGGTGGCCTCGATCGCCTCGGTGAGGTTATGCGGGGCGATGTTGGTGGCCATGCCGACGGCGATGCCCTGGCTGCCGTTGACCAGCAGGTTGGGGAAGCGCGCGGGCAGCGCCACGGGCTCGGCGAGCGATTCGTCGTAGTTGGGTTGCCAGTCGACGGTATCCTTCTGCAAGTCACGCAGCAGTTCCATGGCGGGCTTTGCCAGACGGCTCTCGGTGTAACGCATGGCCGCCGCGCCGTCGCCGTCGATGTTGCCGAAGTTACCGTGACCGTCAATGAGCGGCGTGCGCATGGAGAACCACTGCGCCAGGCGGACCATGGCTTCATAGACCGCGAAGTCGCCATGCGGGTGGTACTTACCGATAACTTCGCCGACCGTCCAGGCCGACTTCTTATGTGGGCGGTTGGGGTAGATGCCGCTCTCGTTCATCGCATACAGGATGCGGCGGTGCACCGGCTTTAAGCCGTCGCGCACGTCCGGCAGGGCGCGCGCCGTGATAACCGACATCGAATACTCGATAAACGACTGCTTCATCTCGCGACCGAACTCCGAAATCTGGAGCTGACCGCCGTTGATATCCTCGCCGGCCGAGGCGCCACGGTCGACTTCGCCAAAGCTCTCCTCGAGCTCGGCGTCGTCTTCTTCCTCATCATCATCGGCATCGGGGTTATAGGCGTCCGGGTCGCCGTCCTCGCCCTGCTCAGCACGGGCAAGCAGGCGCTTCAGATCATCGGGCATACCGGCATCGCCGGCCTCGTCCATACCCTCGTTGTTGTTGATATCGTCTGCCACGTTACCTCCTCTTAAGCATCAAGGAAACGCGCGTCATGCGCATGTTTTTCAATGTACTCGCGGCGATAGCCGACCTCGGAACCCATCAGCTCGCGCACGGCGCGGTCTGCCACCACGGCGTCCTCGATCGACACGCGCTGCAGGATGCGGGTCTTGGGGTCCATCGTCGTCGAGGCAAGCTGCTTGGGGTCCATCTCGCCCAGGCCCTTGTAGCGCTGGACGGTATAGCCCTTGCGCTTTTTGGTGATCTTGCCGTCCTTGGCCTTGCCGTCCTCGTCGTTATCGTCGGGGTTCAGGCCCAGGCTCTGGATGGTGTCGCGCAGGATCTCGTCTTCGGGCTGGCGGCCGTTGGGATACACGTAGTGGATCTTGTTGCGCACCTTAATGCCAAAGATGGGCGGGCAGGCAACATAGACGTAGCCGGCATCGATCAGCGGACGCATGTACTTGTAGAAGAACGTCAGCAGCAGGATGCGGATATGCGCACCGTCGACGTCTGCATCGGTCATGATGATGATCTTGTGGTAGCGCGCCTTGGTGATATCGAAGTCGCCGCCGTCGCCGGCACTCGTCGTGACGCCGCAGCCGATCGCGGTAATCAGCGACTGGATGGTGTCACTCGAGAACGCGCGATGGTCACCAACGCGTTCGACGTTCAAGATCTTGCCGCGCAGGGGCAGAATCGCCTGGATGTCTCGGCGACGGCCGTCCTTGGCCGAACCGCCTGCCGAGTCGCCCTCTACGATGAAGAGCTCGGTCAGCTCGGCATCGCGCACCGAGCAGTCGGCGAGCTTACCAGGCAGGGACGCCGTCTCGAGCAGGCTCTTGCGGCGGGTCGCTTCGCGCGCCTTGCGGGCGGCGTTGCGCGCCTTGCAGGCCTGTTGCGCCTTCTTGACGATCTCGCGGGCGGGCTTGGGATGCTCCTCCAAGTAATCGGCGAGGCCGTCGGTCACGATCTTGAGCGTGAGCGCGCGCATATAGGAGCTACCGAGCTTGGCCTTGGTCTGGCCCTCAAACTGCGGATCGGGCAGCTTGACCGAGATAACGGCCGAAAGGCCCTCGCGCACATCGTCGCCGGTCAGGTTGGCGTCTTTTTCCTTGAGCAGGTTCTGCTTGCGCGCGTAATCGTTGATCACGCGGGTGAGCGCGGTGCGGAAACCCTCAAGGTGCATACCGCCCTCGGGGGTGTAGATGTCGTTGGCAAACGACATGACGTTCTCGCCGTAACCGCTATTCCACTGCAGGGAAACCTCGACCTCGCCCATCTTGGCCACAGGTGCGTCCGGGTCCGATTTGCCCTCGATGTAGATGGGCTCCTTAAAGGCCTCGGGGACGTCCTTGCCCTCGTTGAGGAACCTGACGAAGTCGATGATGCCGCCCTCGTAGCAAAACTCCTCCACGTGGGGAGTCGCCTCGCGCTCGTCGGTCAGCACGATTTTGAGGTTCTTATTGAGGAACGCCGTCTCCTGCAGACGGTTGTGCAGCGTATCGAAATCGTAAATGCAGGTCTCGAAGATCTCGTCGTCGGGCCAGAAGGTGACGGTGGTGCCCGTCGAATCCGAGGTGCCCACGACCTCCATCTTCTTGACGGTCTTGCCGCGCGAGAACTCCATCTCGTAGGTGTTGCCGTCGCGACGAACCTGAACGACCACGCGCTTGGACAGTGCGTTGACGACGGAGATGCCAACGCCGTGCAGGCCGCCCGAGACCTTATAGGCCGAATTATCGAACTTACCGCCGGCGTGCAAGATCGTCATGACGACCTCGAGCGTCGGGATCTTTTTAACAGGGTGCTCGTCGACGGGGATGCCGCGCCCGTTGTCGACGACCGTGATGGAGTTGTCGGCGTGGACCGTCACCTGGATCTCGGTGCAGAAACCGGCCATGGCCTCGTCGACGGAGTTGTCAACGATCTCCCACACCAGGTGATGCAGACCGCTGGCGCTCGTCGAGCCGATATACATGCCCGGGCGCTTACGAACGGCCTCGAGACCTTCGAGAATCTTAATCTCGCCGCCATCGTAATCGTTTTCGTTTGCCACACGTCCTCCTTCAGTCAAGAAAATGTGTACAGCCTTACTAGTTTATCGTAAAAAAATACCCTCGGGAACGAGGGTATTTGGCTCTACAAGGCCACCAGATGCGATTTAAGGCTCTTTTTTGCTTTGCACGCCCTTGGCCCACTCGGCGCTGGCTCTCATGGCATTCTCGAGGGCCTCGCGCAGTTTTTGGTCTTCGATGGGCGCCACTTGGCGCTCAATCTCGGTGCGCTCGGCCTCACTTAGGTCGGCGTGCGGGGCCGACGGGCGCTCGGTCGTCGCCGGGCGCAGGCGCTCCTTGGCGGCGGGCGGCGTGTGACCGGGCGCGGTGGTTTTGAACACCAGACCGTCCACATGCGCACCGGCGCGCTCCATGCGCGCGCGAATGATCTCGCGCAACAGCGTCATTTCCTGCGTCCACGAGGGCGAATCGAGATATACCAGCAGCTCATTGGACTCGGGCAGGTAGCGCAAGCCCGTCACATGCCGCCCCTCGCGCGTGCCCGAGCACACCGCGTTCCACGCGCGATAGACCGCGCGCGACTCCTCGGCAGCCTCCATCTGCGCGCGGCGCTCAGGTGTCGCGGCCGCCAGGATGCGCTGACGCTCTGCGTTCAAAAATCCACTGAAGGCAACCGTTTCGCTCTCGCGCTCGTAATTAGCACGCCTCACCCATGCTCACCACCTTGGCTCGATCAAGCAGGTCATCGGTAAAATACCCCAGGTTGGTCGTGGTTATGACCGTCTGGATATCATCGCCGATCAGCCGCAGAAAAGCACCGCGGCGTTCGCCGTCGAGTTCGCTCATCACGTCGTCCAAAAGCAGCAACGGGGCGGTGCCCAGGACATCGCGAGCCACGGCCACCTCCGCCACCTTCCAGGCCAGAACCAACGTTCGCTGCTGACCTTGGCTGGCAAATGAACGGGCGGAGCGACCCGCCACGGTAAACTCAATCTCGTCGCGATGCGGTCCCACCAACGTCACGCCGCGGCGAATTTCCTCGTCGGCGTGCTCATCAAGGGCAGCCAGCATGCGCTCGTACGCCCAGCCCTTCAGCTCTTCGCGATCATCGACCTGGGGCAAATCCCCCAGCGTGGACGTATAGGTCACGTTGGCAGCCTCACCGGATGCCACTTGCCCGTAGGCAGTGTGCACATGGCCCGCCAGCCGGTCGAGCAGGGCCAACCGGTGCACAAGCAGGGCCGAGCCCGCGCGGGCAATCGAATCGTTCCACGCGCCGAGCATCTCGCGACAGCACCAGGTCTCCTTGAGCAGGGCGTTACGCTGGGTCACGCAGCGTCCATAGGTGCTCGCAAGATCGGCATAACGTGCGCTCAGTTGCATGCCAAAGTCATCGAGGGCGGCGCGGCGCACACTGGCGCCTCGCTTAACCATGTCCAGATGGTCGGGGCAAAACAGCACGCTCGGCAGAACCCCGCGCACACCGGCGGCAGAGCATCTCTTGCCGTTGCGGCTAAACGAGCGCTTACCGTCCTCCGCGTTCAATCCCATATCAAGCACGCGGCCGTCGCCCTCGAGCCTCAGCTCGACCTTGCACGAGCCCACGCCGTCATGGACGAGCTCGGCTGCGGTCGGATGCCTAAACGAGGCGCCGCTCGTCAGCAGCTGCAGCGCCTCTATGAGATTGGTCTTTCCCGCCGCGTTGGGTCCCGCAAGTATCGTCACGCCCTCGTCCAGGGCAAGGCGATAGCTATCGAAGCTGCGGTAGTGCGCGACGGAAAGATCGCGGGCGAATATGGTCATAGGGCGGCTGCTAGATGCGGACCGGCATGACCAGGTACAGGTAGTTGATCTTGTCGTAGGACTTGAAGATGCCCGCCTGCGAGTAGCTCTTGAGCTCCAGCGTGATCTCCTTCTCCTTGGACAGGGCATTGAGGCAGCCGAAGATGTAGTGGTAGTTGAAGGCGATGGTACCCGACTCGCCCTCGGCCTCGACATCGATCGTCTCCTGCGCAAGGTCCTGGTCATTGGAAATGGAGGACAGGCCCATCTGCCCGTTCTCGACATCGATCTCGAACTTGACGGCGGGGTTGGCGCTCGCGATAACGGCCACGCGCTTGAGGGCGGCGTTAAAAGCGGCGACGTCGATCTTGACGCTCGTCACGCACGAATCGGGGATGAGCTGCTTATAGTTGGGGTACACGCCCTCGATGCGGCGCGACACGTAGGTGGTGTTGCCGGCCTCAAAGACGACCTGGGTGTCGGTAGCCCCGATCATGATGGTCGCCTGGCTGGCCATGATGTTCAGCGCGTCGTTAAAGGCGTCGGCCGGAACGTTGAGTTCAAAGGAGCCCTCGAGGGTCGAGGTCTCGACCTGCGTATCGCACACGGCCAAGCGGAAGGAATCGGTCGCCACCAGGCGCACGGTGTTGTTCTCGACCTTCATGTGCACGCCGCCCAGGATGGGGCGGGCCTTGTCGGTCGAGGTGACGCGCCACACGCGGCCGACCATTTCGGACAAGATATCGGTCGGCAGCTCCACGGCACTCTCGATGGCATAGGCCGGAAACTCGGGGAAGTCATTGGCATCGAGCGTGTTCAGGCGGAAAGAGCTCTTCTCGCAACCAATTAGCACCTGGCGCTCGGACAGCTCAAAGGTGACCGGGGCATCGGGGAGGGTCTTGGTGATATTGGAGAGCATCTTACAGGGGATAACCATCTCGCCCTCTTCTTCGACATGCGCCGCGATGCGATGACGGATCGAGATGGTGTAGTTAGAGGTTTGGAATTCCAAGATGCCGTCTTGCGCCTTGACGAGCACGCCCGACAGGATGGGAAGGGTGGACGCCGAAGCGACACCCTTCATAACGACGCCGATGGCTTGTGTAAGCGAGCTCTGGCTGACGGTGAACTTCATCTTTTAATACCTTTCTATAGATATAAATATCTTAATAATAGTAATAGCACTGACGAAACTGTTGATTACTCCCAAAGACGCAGGTCAGACCCAGAAAGAGAATCGACAGCAGCCTGTGTGCAACAGGGGTGGTTTTCCACGTTCAAAACCTGCGCAAAACTTTTCATCACCGCGGGTTGGGTTTTAGACACCTTATGCCCGTGGTTTCGACAAGTTTTCAACAGATGTCTCTATTTCCCTACGAGCGCAGTGTAATTTTATCGCGCAGCGACTTGAGGTCTTCGGTGACGGTGCGGTCTTCCTGGATCATCTTCTGGACTTTTTTGTAGCTCGTGCTGACGGTCGAGTGGTTGCGGTTGCCAAATTCGGCGCCCACCGCCGTGGTCGTCATCTCGCACATCTCGATGGCCAGGTAGATAGCGATATGACGTGCTTTGGCGATATTGGCGTTGCGACGCGGGCCGATGAGCTCCTCGTGCGTCACGCCGTACTGCTCTTCGATGACGGACTGAACCGTCTGGACGTTGATCTTTTTGGCCGATGTGTCGAAGTACTGGCTGGCGATGGCGTCGATATCGTCAAAGGTGAGCTCCCCGCCCTCGCGCTCGCGGTCGCCCGCCTCGCCGGCGCAGCGCTCGCAAAAGCTCTCGAGTTCGCGGATGTTGGTGCCCGAGACCTCGGCCATGTGTTTAAAGTGCTCGTCGGTCAGGTGCCCTCCGTCGCCCCCATAGGCCGCCAGCAGCGAGTCGTCGCCCGCCTCGGGAGCGGCGACGATGGTGTTCTCGTAATAGCGCTGCAAGATCTTGTATTTCATCTCGTAGCTGGGCTCTGCGACCAGGCAGAGCATGCCGGCGTTAAAGCGGCTGGTCAGACGCTCATCCATGCTCAGGTCCTTGGGGGCGCGGTCTGCCGCGATGACGACCTTCTTGTTGTTGCGGATGAACTCGTCCATGAGCTGGAAAAAGTAGTCCACGCTCGCGCGCTTGCCGATGATGTTCTGGATGTCATCAATGATGAGTACGTCCACGCCGTGGTACGCCTGCATGATGGGGGCGTTGCTCTTCTTTTGGCGGTCGAACTCGGTCATCAGGTCGTCCAGATATGCCTGGGAGTTTGCATACTTGACCTTGATCTCGGGCGACTTTTCGGCGAGCTCGTTTTTGATGGCAAGCAGCAGGTGCGTCTTGCCCAGGCCCGATTTGCCGTAGATGAACAGTGACGTGCACGTGCCGCGCTCGTCCGCGAGGGCGGCAAACTTGAGTGCCGAGCGATAGGCATGGCTGTTCTCGGGTCCGTAGACAAAGTTCTCAAAGGTAAATTTTGAGTTCGCGGCGAGCGGGGCTCCATCCGTATTCTGCTCGGCCGGCACGGTCGGTGCTGGCACGGGTGAAGCGGGGGCCGCAGCTTGCGTGGATTTAGCCGGCGCTCCGCCCTTCATCTGGTTCATCATGCGACGAAAATCATCGGCCGAGAGCGTGTTCTTGATTGCAATGCCCGAATCCGCGCCCGCCGCTGCGTCGTGAGCGATGGGCATGTGCGTGACGGGTGCGTTCGTTGACGTCGCCGCCGCGGTCGGCAACGGTGCCATGGTTTCACGGGAAACATCGCTGCGCTGGTGCTCGATTGTCGGCACGTCGCCTGCGGAGGCCGGCACCGCCGGGGAAGCAGCGGGAGCCGTGGCGGGCGCTGTCGCGACAGTGGATTCCGTCGCGGCGCCTTGCGGTGCCACGATGTCGAGCGCAATCGGTGCAAAGGCGATTTCTTCCAGATAGGCCTCAATAGTCGGCTGATGCTTTTTGAGCTGCGCGATGGCAAAGCGCGAGGGGGCCTCGATCGTGAGCGTATCTTCGGTCAGGCTTATGGCGCGCGATTGCCCCAGCATGTTGATGAGGCGTGCATCTTGGCCGTCGCGCTGACAAAAGGCGATGGCATCCCCCAGGATGATGCTTGCTTCCTCGTCCACTGTCTCTCCCGTTCTTTAGCTCTGAGCTCGCACGCGAGCGGCGCCGAGTTCGGTCAGATGGTATTTCTGGCCATGCTTGATGACCAAGCCGGCCTGCGCCAAGTCATTGAGCGTGCGTGACCAAGTGGGGGCCGAGTTTCCAAACGCCCTCGCCAGATCGGTTGCACCGCACGCTTGATTTTGCGCCAGATAGCCCAGCGCGGCGTTGCCGCGATCGCTTACGAACACGTCCGGTTGTGGCTGCGCATGCTGATTTGCTGCATTAGGATACATCATTTGAGCTGCTGGTTGTTGAGAACTCTGCATCGGCGGCATTTGCTGTTGAAAACTTTGAGGCCACTGTTGGTAAGGCTGCGGAGGCATCTGCTGGGCCCAGGGGTTGTACTGCTGCTGCGGCATCTGCTGGTACGGCTGCTGATATCCCTGCTGGTACTGCTGCGGGAACGGTTGGCCGTACCCCAGTGGCGGCATCTGCTGATATGGATATCCCTGTTGGTACGGCTGATAGCCCATTTGTTGGCCACCCGGTGCCCCTGTCGCCTGCTGCATTGCTGCTGCATCCTGATCCGCCGGCGGCATGGTCTCTGGCATGTTTGGCGGCATCGACATCGATGTCGCCTGGGGCTCTTGTGTAGGAAGCATTCCGGGCTGCTGCATCTGCCCCACGGGGGGCTGCATCTGCTGCGTTGCCATGGGCTGCTGCGCAAAAGCTCCCGGCAGGGGATATGTGGGCTGCTCCGTCTCGGGCCGCACGGCAGCACCGCGTCCGCCGGCACGCTCGATTTCCTGCACGCGTTTAGGGTTCAGGCTTACCGTAACCACGGTGCCGTTGCCCATGTTGTCCTCGATGGATACGGCACCGCCGGCGTTTTCCAAATACTCCTGCACCATGGGAAACCCTGCTCCGGTTCCACGGATATAGCGCTTCATCTTGCTGTTTGCGCTGGTAACGCCAAAGTCGAAAGCGCGTTCCTTGTCGTCGATGCCGGGTCCTTGATCGGCAAAGCGGATGGTGTCTCCGCCGTCCAGAATCGAGATTATGGGCTCGGCAAAGTGCGCGTGGATAAAGTTTTCGACAATCTCGCGGATGACCATGAGCGAGATATGGCCGCCTTGTTCTTTCATGCACTGGTAGACGGTGTTGGTCGTCTCTTCCAAATACGTGCGGACATCTTGCGGATCAATGACGATCACACGCGGTGTCGACAACATGTCGTCATAGACGGCGATGCGTGCGGCGTACATGGCTTTCGGCCCCTGCGTGGTCGTCTGTTCACCTTCGTCACGCTCTTCGCGCACGCCGGTGATGTGCTCGTTGTCGGGTGCCGGGTCTCCGGAATCGACCATGGTGTAAAAGTCGTCAGACATGCCACTCGCAATCTTCCAAAAGGTTTCGAACAAATAGTAGCTCACCGTGCAATGTTTCTCATCTTTCGACAAACTTTCAAAACCTGTTGAAAACTTTGGAAAACGGACGAAAAGTTCTCAACATTGCCAACATGACCTGTTGAAAACTCGATGAAATATCGTGAAAAGTTGCCATGCACCGCTAAATCGAGCTTGGCTTATGGGGGAACCGTGTGAACTGCGCAACCTTTTACCTTTGATTTCTTGACATTTGAACATTGATTTCCCTACAATCTTCAAGCTCACGTGTCTATATCTGCGTCCGCGTCCCCGCGGACACTCGAAATGCAGCAGGAGGAACTTAAGATGAAGCGTACGTATCAGCCTAATAAGCGTAAGCGTGCCAAGACCCATGGCTTCCGTGCCCGTATGGCCACTAAGGGTGGTCGTGCCGTGCTCGCCCGTCGTCGTGCCAAGGGCCGCAAGCGTCTCACTGTCTAGCAGCGATACACACATCTCGCATGAAGACTATTAAGTCTCGGCAAGATTTCGAGCATGTGTTCAGTCAGGGGCGTCGTTTCAATCACCCTCTGATTCGAATGACCATATGTGAATCGGTTGGCGAAGGCGACTCCGGAAGGGTCGCCTTCGTTGGTGCTAAGCGACTCGGTTGTGCCGTCGTGCGCAACCGATCTAAGCGTGTGATGCGCGAGGCCGCCCGCAGCTGCAGATTTCCCGTTGCGGGTTATGACATCATCTTGTTTGCAACTCCCAAGACGAGGGTTTCCTCGCCGCAGGAGATGGACAAGGCGTTGCGTTCGCTTATGAAGCGCGCCGGCGTTGCCGGGGAGGAGCGATGAGCAATCACGTTTTGCGACGTGTTGCCATCGCTCCTATTCGCATATATCAACAGGTTATTTCGCCCTTATTGCCTGACGCCTGCATTTATTACCCAACGTGCTCGCAATACGCCGTCCAGGCGATTGAGAAGCACGGTGTTTTGAGAGGCTGCTGGCTTGCCGTGAGGCGCATCGCTCGCTGCAATCCCCTGCACGTCGGCGGTTATGACCCTGTGCCCTAGCGGGCACTCGCTATCGGAGGAAAACTTACATGTGGGATTGGATCGTTAACATCCTTTTCGAGCTGCTCAAGCTCATCCAGACCTTTGCGGTCGACTGGGGCCTGTCCATCATCATCCTGGTGGTCATCATCCGTCTGCTGCTGACGCCGCTCATGCTCAAGTCGACCAAGTCGACGGCTCGCATGCAGGTGCTGCAGCCCAAGATGCTCGAGATCCAGGAGCGCTATGCCGACGATCCCCAGCGTCAGGCCGAGGAGATGCAGAAGTTCTACAGCGAGAACAAGTTCAACCCCATGGCTGGCTGTCTGCCGCTGCTGATTCAGATGCCTATCCTGTTCGCCCTGTTTACATTGCTGCGCAACCTGCCGCAGTACTTTAACGACGGCACGTTCTCGTTCTTCAACATCCTGCCCGACCTGACCACCACGCCGAGCGCTTCCTTTGCCGATGGCTTTATGGTTGCACTGCCTGCGCTGGTTTGCCTGATCCTGTTCGCCGTCCTGACCCTGATTCCGCAGCTCTATATGTCGCGCAACCAGACCGGCCAGCAGGCTCAGAGCATGCGTATGATGGCCGTTGTCATGACGGTCATGATGCTTTGGATGGGCTGGAGCCTTCCCGTTGGTGTTCTGCTGTACTACGACGTCTCGTCTGCTTGGCAGGTTATCCAGCAGATTTTTGTGACGCAGAAGGTCATCGACAAGGCGAAGGCCGATGAGGAGGAGCGTCTTAAGAACGCTCCGCTGCAGGTTGAGGTCACTCGTCGAGAGAAGAAGCCGCGCCCGCACAAGAAGAAGTAACGGGATATCAATCTTATTTAGGTACCTAACTTTTGGAGTACGTTATGTCTGAAGAGATCATCGAGGATATGCTTGAGGAGGTTGCCCCGCAGGTCGCGGGCGATTATCCCGAGATTGCACAGCGCTACAAGGCTGGTGAAGAGCTGACCGATGAGGAGCTCGACACCATTGCCGATGTTGCGATTTCCATCCTGCGTTCCATCCTTTCGCACTTCGATGCCGCCAACTCTCCTATCGATGAGTATGAGGGCGACGAGGGTGAGCTGATTTTGGATGTAACGGCTCCCGACCTTGCTGTTCTCATTGGCCGTCATGGTCGCACCCTTGATGCCCTTCAGGTTATGTTCTCTTTGCTGGTGAGCCGCAAACTTGGCTTTAGGTATCCGGTTGTAGTGGACGTAGAGGGATACAAGAGTCGCCGTCAGGACAAGGTTGCTTCCATGGCTCAGTCTGCTGCCGAGCGTGCCATCCGCACTCATAAGAGTGTTTCGCTTCCGCCCATGAATGCCTATGAGCGTCGACTGGTTCACATTGCACTTCGTGGCAATGATGCCGTCGATACTCATTCTGAGGGTTCTGACCCTGATCGCCATGTGGTGATTGTTGCTCGATAATCTTCTCGAGCTTATGCTAAGGGGACGTGGTTTCCACGTCCCCTTTTTTTGTCAAAAGTTCTCGATACGCTGATTTTTGTCAGAAAGGAGCTTTCGTTGTTAGTACTTACTGATCAGCAGACTGACGAGATGTTGAGTCGTCTAACTTCCTATTGCAAAGAGTATTCCTTGAGCGTAACTGATGTTGAGCTGAGGAAATGTATTCAGCATTTGGATTTGGTTCTAGAAACAAATAAGACAACCAATCTCACCCGTATTCTTAACGTAGAAGATGCTGCAGTACTTCATATCCTCGACTCACTTGTTTTGCTCCCCTATATCAACAAGGCTCCTGAGGGAGCTTTGCTCGATATGGGAACAGGTGCGGGCTTCCCTGGTATTCCATTAACCATAACCACGCATCGTAAAGCTACTTATATTGACTCTGTTGGCAAGAAGGTTGATGCGGTTAATTCCTTTGTCCATGCTCTTGGATTGAAACATGCTCATGCGGTTCATGATCGTCTTGAAGAATATGCTCGAAGCCATAAGAAGCAGTTCTCTGTTGTAACCGCCCGCGCACTGGCCCCTCTACCGATTCTTGTTGAGTATGCGGCTCCGTACCTGAAGGATGGAGGGCTATTTGTTATAACCAAGGGCAATCCTTCGGATGAGGAGCTTGCTTCCGGCATGTCAGCAGCTAAGATTTGCGGCTTCACTTTGCTTCTGAATGACGCAATTGATTTGCCTGAAGGCTTGGGTCACAGGGAATTCATTCTTCTTAAGAAGAGTCATCCAGCATCCGTCTCATTGCCTCGTGCAAATGGCGTGGCAAAGAAGAATCCGCTTGCCTAGATGTTTCACGTGAAACATAATGGATACTAACAACTTGCAGTGTTTCACGTGAAACATGGCGGTTGATATCGATTCGGAATGTTTCACGTGAAACATCCTCCGTTTGACAACTTTAATACACACCAGGAGGGACCGTGGGATTTCGCGACGTTAAGCGTTCTAAGAGCGCAAAAGACACGCGTATCATTGCAATCATCAACCAAAAAGGCGGCGTCGGTAAGTCAACGACGGCTGTAAACCTTGCAGCAGCACTGGGTGAGCAGGGTCGTAAGACACTGATTGTCGATTTTGATCCGCAGGGAAACAGCACCAGTGGATTCGGAATTGAAAAAGAAGACCTTGATCACTGCATCTATGATGCATTGTTGAATGATGTGCCGGCAGAATCGCTTGTTCTTGATACAAATTGTAAAAAGGTATTCGTTATTCCGGCTACAATTCAACTTGCAGGTGCGGAAATTGAGCTCGTAAGCGCAATTGCTCGTGAAACCCGCCTCAAAGATTTGCTTGAGCCGATTCAGGATGAGTTTGACTTTATTTTCATTGACTGTCCTCCTTCGCTCGGCCTGCTTACTATCAACGCTTTGACCGCAGCAGACAGCGTTTTGATTCCGATCCAGTGCGAATATTACGCACTCGAGGGTGTTACGAAGCTGCTTGAGTCAATGAAGATGGTCAAATCAAGGCTGAACAAGGGCTTAGACACCTATGGTGTGCTTATGACCATGTATGACTCGCGTACTTCACTATCGAATCAGGTTGTTGAGGAGGTTCAATCGTACTTTGGTGATAAGTCGTTTAAGACGCTAATCCCCCGTACGGTTAAAATCTCCGAAGCTCCATCTTTTGGAGAACCAGTAATTACCTATGCACCTCAAAATAAGGGTGCAAAAGCATATATGAACCTTGCAAAAGAGGTGATCAAGCGTGCCTAGTGTAAAGAAACGTGGCGGATTGGGACGTGGACTGAATGCTTTGGTCTCAGAGGCTGAGTATGAGACCGGCGGTTCGGCTGCATCGGCTTCAAATGCTGCATCTGAAACAAAACTACCTATTGAGGATATCGTTCCCAACCCTAATCAGCCGCGAATTCACTTTAACGAAACTGAACTTCGCGAGTTGAGCGAGTCAATCCAAGAACATGGCGTTTTGCAGCCGCTTTTGGTTCGCAAGCATGGAAACGGCTATGAGATCATCGCTGGTGAGCGTCGTTACCAGGCGTCAAAGCTTGCTGGCCTTGAAGAATTGCCAGTCATCATTAAAGAGGTAAATGATGAAGAGATGCTGGCTCTTGCTCTTATCGAAAACCTTCAACGTTCAGATCTGAATCCCGTCGAAGAGGCTAAGGGCTATCGACAGCTCATCGATGCCAGCGGTATGACCCAGGAGGCATTGTCGAAGGCAGTAAGCAAGTCACGCTCTGCAATTACAAACTCGCTGCGTCTTCTCGATCTCCCCGAAGTAGTTCAGCAGATGATTTTTGAGGGCAAACTTACTGCTGGTCATGCACGTGCGATTCTTGCAGTTCCCTATGAGGACGCGCGTATTCGACTTGCAGAGAAAGTTGTTACAGAGGGCCTTTCCGTAAGAGCGACAGAAAATCTTGCTCCATTGTTTTCTGCCGGAGAGACACCTAAGACGCCAAGGCCTGCAACGCCTCAGTCCTTTAAAAAGGCTGCCCGTGTGCTTCGTCAGGTATTTAATACCAACGTGCGTGTGAAGAGCTCGCGTGGAAAGAATAAGATTGAGATTGAGTTTAAAGACGAGGAAGAGCTCTCTCGTATTCTTGGCGAAATGATTCAGTTTGATCAAGGAGGCCAAGATGAGGAATAAGATTTTAACAGCGATTGCATTGGTGACGACTGTCGCGGCTGGTGCCTTTGCTGGCTATAAGATCGCGACAGACGATGAACTTCGAGGTCGTTTGCTTCGTGGCGCGCAAGATATCGTCGATACTTCCAAAAAGAAAATGGATGTTATGACGGAAGATGTTGCCATGCGTACTGCTCAGGTAACGAAGAATCCCAAGATTAATCAAGGTTGGGTCAGCAACCAATGGGAAAATGTAGGCTATTAGGTACCTAACAATTACTCAGCATATTTTGAGGGATCCTTGTCTGATTCATGAGACAAGGACCCCTTATTTTGGCCGTAAAAAATGGGACAGGTAGCAGCTGATTCAAAATTAAGGTCAATAAATGAAACGACCCCGGTTGCATATTCTGTAACCGGGGTCGTTCGATGTTTCACATGAAACGTTTTGGGATGCGACTCCCCTATGCGTTCTTCTGAACTTTGAAGCGCTGCTTCAGCTGTCCGCAAGCGGCGTCAATATCGTTACCACGGGAGTTACGAATCGTGGTCTCGATGCCACGGGACTCAAGACGACGCTGAAGATCCTCAACCTTATGAATCGGCGACGGCTTGAGCGGGCTACCCTCGATGTCGTTAAGCTGAATGAGGTTAACGTGGCACAGCGTTCCCTCGCAGAAGTCGCAGAGCGCCTGCATTTCGGGATTCGTATCGTTGACGCCTTCGATCATGGCATACTCATAGGTCGGGCGGCGGCCGGTCTTCTCGGTGTAGAGCTGAAGCGCTTCGTGAAGGCGAAGCAGCGTGTACTTCTTAACACCGGGCATGAGCTTATTGCGCGTCGACTGGATGGCGGAATGCAGGGAAACGGCAAGCGTGAACTGCTCGGGGATGTCGGCAAATTTGCGAATACCGGGAATAACGCCGCTGGTAGAGACGGTGAGGTGACGAGCGCCGATACCGATGCCATCGGGGTCGTTGAGGATTCGCAGCGCCTTGAGAACCTCGTCGTAGTTGGCAAATGGCTCGCCCTGGCCCATGAAGACAACGCTCGTGGCGCGCTCGCCAAAGTCGTTGGATACATGAAGTACCTGGTCGACGATCTCTTGAGCGGTCAGAGAGCGCTTGAGGCCGTTGAGACCGGTAGCGCAAAAGGCACAGCCCATGCCACAGCCTGCCTGGGTGGAAACGCAGACGGAAAGCTTGTTACGACGGGGCATGCCGACGGTCTCGACGGAAACGCCGTCGTGGTACTCGAGCAGATACTTGCGAGAGCCATCTTTGGAAACCTGCTTGGTGAGTTCAGTCGGCGTGTCAAAGGCAAAAGCCTCTTTAAGCTGCTCGCGGAAAGCCTTGGGAAGGTTGGTCATATCGTCAAACGAACAAACGTTCTTCTCAAAGACCCATTCGATGAGCTGCTTCGCGCGGAAGGCGGGCTGGCCAAGCTCGGCCACGAGCTCGCGAATATCGTTTTGGCTCAAGTCGCGAATGTCCTGAGATTTAGTCCTGGGATTCATGGAAGCCTTTCGATTTTGGGGAAACGTAGAGGGTATCGCTACAATATGGTATCAGCTGCAGAAATTATAGAGGAGGAGTCTGCCCATGCCGGGTAAAAGCCTAGAGAACATGCACGTAGCGGTCTTGGCGGGCGGTCATTCCGCTGAGCGCGAGATCTCGCTCAATTCGGGAAAGAACGTCGTGGTTGCCTTGAAGGAGGCCGGCTACACTTCGGTGGAGCTGCTCGACACGGCTGCCGATGATTTTATGGTAACCATGGCGACCGGCAGCTTTGACGTGGCGTTTATCGCCATGCACGGTGCCGGCGGCGAGGATGGTGCCATGCAGGGCGCCATGGAGACCCTGGGTGTCCCCTACACGGCCTCGGGCGTGCTTGCCAGCGCCTGCGGTGCCGACAAGGAGGTCTCTAAGCTCTTGTACGCCAAGGCGGGCATCCCCATTGCCCCCGGCCTCGCGCTCGAGGTGGGCGATGAAGTCGATATCGATCATATCGTCGAGGTTTGTGGCGAGCGCTGCTTTGTGAAGCCGGCCGTCAACGGTTCCAGCTATGGCATTTCCCTGGTCCATGAGCCCTCCGAGCTGCCCGCGGCAATCGCCAAGGCGTTTGAGTACGGCGACAAAGTGCTGGTCGAGAAGTGCATCGAGGGTACCGAGATCACCGTCGGCGTGTACGGCGAGGACGACGTGCGCGCTCTGCCGATTGTCGAGATTCGTAAGCCCAAGGACTGCGAGTTCTACGATCTGGACGTGAAGTATGTCGACCCTACGGACATCCATCGCATTCCGGCGCAGATTTCACCCGAGAATTACACTCGCGCTCAGGAGCTTGCCTGCGCTGCTCACAAGGCCCTCGGTTGCCTGGGTATCTCGCGCAGCGACTTTATTGTGAGTGAGGACGGCCCCGTCATCCTCGAGACCAATACCATTCCCGGCATGACCGATACGTCGCTGTATCCGGATGAGATTCGCCACACCGACGACATGACGTTCCCGCAGGTCTGTGACAGCCTGATCCGTATGGGCCTTCGTCGAGCGGGCATTGCATGCTAATCGAGGACGCGGTTTCGTCAGGAACGCCGCAGTTTGTCATCGACTCCTATGCCACGCTTGCCGAGCGCGCCAAAACACAGTCCTTCGGCCTTATCGAGGAAGATGTGATCGTCCTCGATACCGAGACCACGGGTCTTTCGGTGCAGGACAATGAGCTGATCGAGATCTCGGCGGCCCGCCTTTCGGGCCGCGAGGTCGTCGACCGCTTCGATACCTTCGTGCATCCCAAACAGCTGATTCCCGCCGAGATTACCGAGCTCACGAGCATTACAAATGCCGATGTGGCAGATGCCCCGTCGGCCGTTGAGGCCGTGGCCGCTCTCGCCGATTTTGTCGGTGGTTGCCCGGTGATCGCACATAACGCCACGTTCGATCGCTCATTTATCGAGTCGGTCAAAGGCGGCGTCAACGTGAGCGATATTTGGATCGATTCGCTGGCGCTGTCGCGCATCGCGCTTCCGCGCCTGGCCTCGCACAAGCTGTCTTTTATGGCCGATCTGTTTGGCTGTGACTCGGTATCACACCGTGCCAATGCCGACGTCGACGCCCTGTGTGGTGTATGGCGCGTGTTGCTCGTGGCACTCACCGACTTGCCCCAGGGCCTCATGGCGCGCCTAGCCGACATGCATCCGGACGTGCCTTGGTCCTATCGTCCTATCTTCTCATTCTTGGCGGGGCAGAACCCTGGTTCTATCTTCTCTCTCAGCGCCGCTCGTGCTGACGTTCTCAAGGCCGATCGCGCCGACGATCGGGTGGACGCCGACGAACTGCCGGTACTCAAGATGTCGAGTCGTGAGGAGATTGAGGCAGACTATGCGCCAGGTGGCCTGGTCAATCGCATGTATCCCACCTACGAGCCGCGTGATGAGCAGATCGCGATGGCGCTCGAGGTCCGCGATGCGCTGGTCACGGGCACTCATCGTGTAATTGAGGCGGGCACGGGCGTCGGCAAATCGATGGCCTATCTGGTGCCTTTTGCCGAGGCAGCACGCCGTAACAACATCACGGTTGGTATTGCGACCAAATCGAACAATCTTGCCGACCAGCTCATGTACCATGAGCTGCCAAAACTTGCCGAGCAACTGGACGGTGGCCTGTCATTTTGCGCTCTTAAGGGATATGACCACTATCCGTGTCTGCGCAAGCTTGAGCGCATGAGCCGCAGCCAGGTCGAGATTACCACCAAGCGCGATCCGGCGGACACGCTCACAGCGGTCGCGGTCATTATGGCGTACGTCTGCCAATCAGCCGATGGCGACCTCGACTCGCTCGGCATTCGGTGGCGCAGCGTCAACCGCCCCGACTTTACGACGGCCTCGCGCGAGTGTGCTCGTCGCCTCTGCCCGTTTTTCCCTGATAAATGTTTCGTCCACGGCGCTCGCCGTCGTGCGGCGCATGCCGATGTGGTGGTTACCAACCATTCCCTGCTGTTCCGCAACGTCGCGGCTGAGGGTAGGATTTTACCTCCGATTCGTCATTGGGTAATCGACGAGGCCCATTCCATCGAGCGCGAGGCGCGCCGCCAGTGGGCGCGCGTGGTGTCGGCGGACGAATCACGCGTTCTGTTTGAGCGCCTGGGTGGCTCGAGCACCGGCGCGCTAAGCCAGGTTTCCCGTGATTTGGCAACCTCCGAGGGCTCTACGCTCTACCTGGGCCTTACTGCCAAGGCGACGTCGACGGTTGCGCGCGCGAGCATGGCAATCGCCGACGTGTTCGACGGCGTTCGCGAGCTCGGCCGCCGTGCCCGTGGGGGTTATGACAATGCCAATCTATGGATTGGCCCCGAGTTGCGCGAATCTGACGACTGGCATGATTTCTTGCAGTCGGCCTACACTGCCATCGACGCATTGGAACAGGCTGACAAGAGCGTCGACGCGCTGGTACAAGCCGTCGCCGCCGACAAGCCCGAGGTTGTTGTCGACCTGGGTGATATCTCGCGCCGCCTGCACGAGCTGGCCGAGAACCTCAAACTCATCATCGACGGCACCGATGAACACTACGTGTATTCGCTGCAGGTCAATCGCAGGTTGCGTGCCGGCGGAGAGTCAATGACCGCAGAGCGCATCGACATTGGCGAGGCCTTGGCAACCGAGTGGCTGCCCGAGGTTCACACGGCTATCTTTGCCTCGGCGACCATGACGGTGTCCAAAAGCTTTGAACACTTTAACCACGCGGTCGGCCTCGATCGCATCGGTGCTTCAACATCCTCATCGCTGCACTTGGACTCGAGCTACGACTTTGATTCGAACATGGCTGTAGTCGTTGCGGGCGATATCCCCGATCCGCGCGATCGTGAGAGCTATCTTACGGCGCTCGAGCGCGTGCTGGTCGACGCCCATCTTGCCATGGGCGGATCGGTGCTCACACTGTTTACCAATCGGCGCGACATGGAAGACCTGTACGCCCGCGTTGAGCCCAAGATGGCCCGTGCGGGTCTGGAGCTCAACTGCCAGCAGCGCAACTCATCTCCTCGTCGCCTGCGCGACCGGTTTATCAACGAGCCGACCTCGTCGCTTTTTGCTCTTAAGGCCTTCTGGGAGGGATTCGACGCCAGCGGCGAGACGCTGCGCTGCGTCATCATTCCCAAGCTGCCGTTCTCGAGCCCCACGGACCCGCTCTCGTGCGAGCGCAACCTGCGCGAAGACCGCGCTTGGGCGCGCTATTCGCTGCCCGAGGCTGTGCTCGAGGTCAAGCAGGCGGCTGGCCGCCTTATCCGCTCGTCGACCGATTGCGGTGTGCTGATTCTGGCCGACCCGCGCCTGGTGACGAAGGGCTACGGAAAGAAGTTCTTAACGTCGCTGCCCACGAGCTCCTACCAGCGCATCGAATCGGCGCAGATCGGGCACTATCTGCAACTGTGGCGTGCACGCCACGAGCGGCGGCGCTAAAGCGGACAAACGAGGGTTTTTGCCATATCGCACAGACGCTTTGACAGGGCGGGGTCATCCAAGATGCGGATGGCTCCGCCCGCTGCGATTACCTGGCCCAGTAGCCAACGCTCGGAGCCGTAATGCACGGTTACCATTGCCATGTCTGCCCCGCTGCGCTCGATTAGGGTGATGCCGGCCCAGTCCAGATGTTCCGCCATATCGAATGGCATCAGGAGCTTTGCGCTACGCTGTGTCCGGGCAAGGGAATCGTGGAGGGATGCAACGTCCGGTGCGTGAGGCACGACGGAGTCTTCCGTCAAGGCGAGTCCCTCGATTTTATCCATGCGATAGGTGCGCTGCTCATCGACCGCGATGTCCCAGGCAATCAGGTATGTTTGGTCGCCGTTTGCCGTAATGCGCAAGGGGTCGACCAGACGCTCGCGTGGCCGTGCATCGTCCATCGAGCGATACGAGATGCGGCAGCGAACGCCGTCCTGAATGGCGCAGCTCAGCTGCTGCCAGTGCGACCCGTGGTTGACGGTGTCAAAGACGCGCTGGTTATAGCCAAGCTCTTCGGGTAGAAGGGCATGTCGAATCCGAGCTGCCGCCTGGGGATCGATCCCCAACGATTCAAGTTCATGGTTGAGCACAGCGCCCTCGGCGGCACTCAGGCGCAGCGGTAGCACACGACCGGCGTCACCGGTGAGGACCACACGCTCGCCGCGGCATTCGCAGATGATGCGCGCGCCCGATTCTCGGTCCGCGAGCGTCGAGACGATCTCGAGAATCTCGTCGAGCGATACCCCCGTGATGTCAAAGCGACTGCAAATCTCGGTTCGTGTCATGCCGCTCTCGCCGGCGGCGTAGAGGGCTTCCATGATGTCGATGGCGCGCGAGAGTCTCTGCTCGCTGGTGAGTTTACGCACGGGCATGCTCGTGCACCGTCCTTTCAATGAGGTGGTTCCACGCCTGTTTGAGCGATTTAGGGGCCACGGGCCTCATGCCGTCCATGGCGTGGACCATGCAAAATGAGGCGGCGGCTTCAAGATCGCGCACGTCAACGGTCCAGGTCCATCCCGCATCGGTGTGCGCGAGCTCACCTCGCCCGCGCGTGAGGCCGTTGATCATATCGATCTGCGTCTGAGGGGCGAACGAGAACGTAGCTGCAACGGGCGGTCGGTCGGCAAAATCGAATTCAAAGAACAGGTAATCGCTGAGGTTGAAGTCCGCAGGGATGACGTAGGCCTTCGAAGGACGCCAAGCGCGAACGATACGGTCGCAGCGGAATGTCCTGATGTCGTCGGTGACGTTGTCGAGGCCGCAGAAATACGCCACGCCCTCGCGCTCGAACATGCCGTAGACGCGGACGGTACGCTCTTTCTGCTCGCCGCGTCCGTTCTGATATAAAAAACGCAGCGCACAACGCTCGGCAAAGGCGCTCCAAACCGCATCGACGGTGGGAGAACGGCTGATCGGCGCCTCGTCTACCGTCGTCCTACCGGTGAGGTAGGCAATCTTTGATCGAATATCGGCAAGCGGTGCGGCAAAAGTGGATGAGCCGGCCGCTAGTGTCTGGTCGATGGCGTTGAGCAGGATATCGGCGTCGTCTACGGTGATGAGGCCGCCTGCTGCAAAGGTGTGCTCGCGGTCGATTGTCCACGAGCTTTCCTCGGTCTCCTGCGCACCGGCGGGGCGAACCTCCTTGATTAAGATGCCACGCTCGAGCAGTTTGTCACGATCGCGCCGAAACTTGCGCTTATCCGAGTCGATGTTGCCCGAGCCATACCCCAGGTCAGAATCCAAGACGATCTGCTCGGTCGTCAGCGGTTCGGGGGAGCTGTTGAGCACAAAGAAAAGATTGAGGATGCGCTGAGCCGTTTTATCGAAACTGGGCTCCGAATTCCCCTTT
>CABUZD010000013.1 GCA_902495945.1 uncultured Collinsella sp. | reverse complement strand
TATAACCGCGGCGGGCGCCACACCCCCCACAACTCACGCCCCCCCCCCCCCCCCCCCCGGGAGCTGGGGTAACTTATTCGGGCCCGGCATTCAGAAAAGTCAGTGCAGCAAAATGGCGATGCGGATAGCGACATGGGCATGGTTTTCGTTACGCGCACGGGTCCCCTGGGGAGCACCGTGCATTTTTGGGAGTTTTCAACAGGCCGGGACAAATGCATACGCACCGGGCGCATCTAATTAGTCCCACGGTTGCCTTCGACCGGCGATTTGGGTCGGCAGACAGGCCTCGTCGAGACAAACAAGCATGCCTCGCGCCACGTCGGACCCCAAAATGACGTCGATCTCCGCAATGCCACCCGACTGCAGCGGCACCGGCAGAGCTCGCGGTGCTGAATACTCCGTTTTTTGCACGGCACGGGCGGGGGTACATCAGGATCAGGAAGGACATCCCAGCCTTTTTATGCAATCTGTAATGGGAAGTATGCAAAACACCAAGAGATAGCATTGCTGGTGTCCAAATTGAGCGCGGGGCAGCAGCACCTCCGCCCTGCGCCCAAATCCATCAGAGCGGGGACGCTCCTAACAAATCCCCACCGGCAAACAAACGCGGCTCGAGCGCCATCCCAAAATAGGCTGCGCGAGCCGCGTTTAACGGTACGACATGAATATTAGCGCTCGTAAATCAAGTTGCCTGCCAGGTAGGTGGCCTGAACTTTGGTGACCTGGAGCTCTTGGGGGTCAACGGTGAGCGGGTTTTGGTCCAGGACTACCAGATCGGCGTATTTGCCGGGCTCCAGGCTGCCAAGGTTTCGCTCGTCGCCTGCCGCGTAGGCGCTGCCCAGGGTGTAGTTGCGCAGGGCCGTTGCTGCATCGATGCGCTCGCTCGGTAACCAGCCGCCCTCGGGCCAGTGGCTTTTGGGGTCCTGGCGCGTGATAGCCGTGTAGAGCACGTTCATGCTGGTAACAGCTGTGATGGGGCTGTCGGTACCGAAGGCTTGGCGAATGCCGCGCTGCTTATAGGTTGCGAACGGCCACATGATGCGGCTGCGCTCCAAGCCCAGGTCGCGCTCCGGACCGCCCGGGTCGAGCGTGATATGGCAGGGCTGGCTCGAGGCGACCACGTCGAGCTTGCGCAGGCGGTCGATGTCCTCGGGCAAGAGGTTCTCCAGGTGCTCGAGCGTGTTATGGCCGTGCTGGGGCAGGCCGTACATTTCGGCGGCCTCCTCAAAGATATCGAGCGCGGCATGGATGGCACCGTCGCCGATGACGTGGATGCGCACGGTGCGGCCGCGCTCCGCGGCCGCCAGAACTAGCTTGCGCATGCGCTCGGCGGGAACCGTCAGACGGCCCTGGTCGCCCGGGAAGCGCGGATTGGTATAGGGCTCGGTGAGATACGCCGTGTGTTCGCTCGACACGCCGTCGAAGAACTGCTTAAAGCCCGGTGCCGAGAGCAGCGCGTTGTTCGCGTAACGTGCCTGCAGCTCTTCCAAGCGCGACTGGTCATCCAGCAGCGTGGGGAACAGATGGGCTCGGATGCCCAACTTGCCGGCTGCCTGCAGTTTGTCGTAGACGTCGTCGCGGATAAAATCGCAGCCCGGCATGGGCATGAGCGACATATCGCATATCGAGGTGATGCCCTGCTCGGCCATACGCCTCATTTGATCGGCGTAAGCGCTTGCAATGCGATCCTCCCCCAGCCACTCAAGGCAGCGCGGTAGCAGCTGCATGGCAGCCGCCTCGTGAGCAATGCCCGTGAGCTCGCCGTTTGCATCCTTGTCGTAACTGCCGCCCGCTGGCGGCTCGCTGTCGCGTGTGACGCCGAGCGCCTCGAGTGCGCGGCTGTTGAGCCAAAGCGTGTGCCCGTCGCCCGAATACATAACGCAGGGACGATCGGGGAATGCCGCATCGAGCGACGCCTTGGTAGGATGCTCGGGCGGGTCCCAACGGTAATCGCGCCAGCCCTGCGTCACAACCCAAGCGTCGTCGGGCAGGTCCTGGGAAAACTCGAGCGCATGTTGCACCAGCGCAGCCTCGGACGTGCCCATATCCATGAGCATGTACGGCGAGGAACCGACCGAGGTATGGAAGAAGTGCAGATGAGCGTCATGGAAACCGGGGCAGACAAACTGCTCGCCGTAGTCGATAACCGGCGTGGCGGCAGGAGCGGCGGCGATCACGTCATCGGGCGCACCGACTGCGACGATACGGTCGCTTGCAATGGCAATCGCCAGCTCGCGGGCGGTATCGGTGCCGTCTTGCGCGGTAAAGACGTTCTTGGAGCGGATAATCCGATCGATATGTTGCATGGGCATCCCCATCTCTGGCAGGAAATTCAACACCCCCGAGTGTACTCCCCCGCCCTTGTAACAAAACCCCAAGCGGCAAACGGCAACTTTACCAGCCCTAGCGGCAGGTGGCATACTGGAGAGAGCCTGTACGATTTTGCGATCAACCCAGCAAGGAGCAAATCGACCATGACGAAGACCAAGGCACAGCAGATTATGGCGGCGACCGAGGCTCGCGCGGCTGACGACGTCACCGCAGCCATCAAAGATATCGCTACCGAGTTTGAACCATATATCATCAAGCAGCGCCGGCACTTCCATAAGCACCCGGAGCTGAGCCTTGCCGAGGAGCGCACGACCTCCGACATCGCCAACCAGCTCGACGCCATGAATATCCCCTACGAGCGTCCGCTCAAGACCGGTTTGGTGGCAACGCTTCGCGGTACCGCGCCGGATGCCTACCGCGAGGACGGCACGCCACGCCGCCGCATCCTACTGCGTGCGGATATCGACGCCCTGCCCGTCACCGAGCAGACCGGCGAGGAGTTCGCCAGCGTCAACGAGGGCTGCATGCACGCTTGCGGCCACGACTGCCACATCGCCATGATGCTCGGCACGCTGCAAATCCTGCGCCATATGACCGACGACATCCACGGCGAGGTCCGCATCGTCTTCCAGCCCAGCGAGGAAAACGGCCAGGGTGCTAAGCTCATGATCGGCACGGGCGTGCTCGACGGCGTCGATGGCGCCTACGCCGCGCACATCTGGAGTGAGGTCGACGCCGGCACCGTGAGCTGCGAGCCCGGTCCACGCATGGCCAATACCGACTGGTTCCGCATCGACGTCCGCGGCACCTCGTGCCATGGCGCCATGCCCCAGCGAGGTCACGACGCCGTCATGGTTGCCGCCGAGATTGTCAACGCCCTGCAGACCATCGTCTCGCGCGAAATCAGCCCCTACGAGCCGGCCGTCATCACCGTCGGCGAGCTGCACGGCGGCACCGCGCGCAACGTTATCGCCGGCACGGCCTACCTCGCCGGCACAGTGCGCACCTACGGCGATTCGACCCACGAGGAAATGCCGGAGCTCATGCGCCGCATCGTGGAGCATACCGCGGCCGCCCTGGGCGCCGAGGCAGAGCTCACCGACTACACCATCGCCAACTACAAGGTCGAAAACGACGCCGCCTCGAGCGAGCGCTGCCGTCAGGCTGTAATGAAGTGCCTGGGCCCCACCGGCCAAGGCCATTATCGCGGCACGCTTTCGGGCGAGGATTTTTCGGAGTACCTGCGTCGCGTACCGGGCGTGCTCGCCTTTGTAGGTACGCGCAACCCCAAGATTGGCGCCACGTACGCCCAACATTCCTGCTTCTACAAGATCGACGAGACCGTGCTGGCAAAGGGCTCCATGGTGGCCGCCCAGTATGCTATCGACTTTTTGGCCGAGCCCACGCAAGAGGAGCTCGACGGCCCCGCGATTACCGCGGTCGCCGAAACCAACCCCGATCTGGCCGCCAAGTTGCGCTCTGCCAAGGCGACGACCGCCGAGGCTCGCGACGCCATCCATGATGCCCGAACGGCTCGCCATGCCGCGATCAAGGGCATCCACGACGCACGCGCTGCTGCACGCCGTGAGGAGAAGCACGACGAGTAGTCGATTCGCTGGCATCTCGCAGTCATAGCCACATCGCGATGTCAAAGCGGGGGCGGACGTTTCGACACGTCCGCCCCCGCTCATTCTTCAAGCGCTATTTCTACTATTTCTACCCCGTCCCCAAATGGCAGACGGCATGGCTACTCGTCCTGAGGTTCCTCGTCGGAGCTTGGCTCGGACGCCGACTCAGGTGCAGGTGCCGGCTCAGGCTCAGGCTCAGGCTCAGGCGCAGGCTCGGGCTCAGATGCCGTCTCAGGCTCGGGCGCCGGTTCAGACTCGGTCGCGGGAGCGGGTGCAGGTGCCGGCGAAGCATCCGGAGCACCGTAACCCGAGGGAGCGGACTTCTTCTCGAAGGGCAATACAAAAGTCAGGACGTCGTCCTTGTCCTCGTCGGCCCACTCGCTTGCATAACGTGCGGCCCAATAGCCAACGGCACGGTGCTTGAGCATCTTGCCAAAGACCGTAAGAAATACAGTGACGAAAGCGACCAGCACCAGGAACAGCGCGAGCGTGACGCCACCGCCGGTAACAATTGCCTCAATACCCGTAGGACGATAGTAGTAGCTATACATACCGACAGAGGCAATGGCGCCAAAGACGACCGTCAAGATCCATGTGACAACGTTGGCGACCAGGCCCGTCAAAAACTCGGGAAGGAACGAAGCACAGAACAGCTTGGTCTTGTTGTGCTTAAACGCCGCCCAGACCTTATCGAGCGAAAACGCGCTCTCGACACGCCCGGTCACCGCAAAGTGCATCACGGCGATGTCGGCGAACATCTTAAAGAAGGCACCCAGAATCGCCGAGGCAATTAGCGCCAGGACAAGCAGGCCGAGCGAGCCAAACAGCGCAGCCTCGAGCGCATAAGAGCCGTAATAAGAATACGAGCCCGCAGCGCCAATTACCACGCCCTCCACCAGCGAAAGCACTACACCGATAACGGGAATGGCAGCGATAACCTCGAGCACGACCGAAATAACGCTCGAAAAGACTCCGAGACCAAACGACGTGGAACGCATCAGCGGACGACCCATGCCGTCATCGATCTTAAGCGACAGATCGCGACCCCACTCGATGCCAAAGCCGGAACCGCACACGCTCGCAATGCAAGCTGCCAAAAAGCCGATGGCAGCCGCAATGCCGCCAATAACGGGAATAAACAACACGAGCACCGACACAACGCAAATCAGCGCCGGCAAAAACGCGATTTGGCATACACGCTGAAGCACACCCGGAGTCTTGGTCATATCTTGGAACGCCTGAGCCACACAGCCCTTTGGCGCATTCGCCACGGGCGGTTGCGGAACAAACTGCTGGGGCTGAGGCTGTCCCTGGGGAGCGGGGCCAGCGGCACCGGCATTAGGAGCACCACACACGCCGCAGAACTTGTCGTTATCGCCCATGGGGGCGCCACACTGCGAGCAGAACATAGAATCATCCCTTCGTATCTTGAACAAATCACTTGGATCGCAAACGATGTCTTTAGCATCATTATTGCCCAATGTGGGGTCAAATACTCAAAGATGACCGATTTGCAAGGTACACGGCGCCAGCAGGCGGTTCGTTGAATACGTCTGTGCTAGTTCGTTCCGCGGAAGCCCTTGCCGACGATCTCGGAGCTGTCGACGATCGTGATAAAGGCACCTGGATCGACTTCGCGCGCATAGCGGCGCAGTTGCACGGCCTCGCGACGGCTCAGCACGCTCATGATCACCGTCACACACTTGCCCGAGAAGGCACCGTAGCCGCGGCTGATGGTCGCCGTGCGGTTGAGATGCTTGACGATAAACTCCTCGACCTTAAGGGGCTCGGAACAAATGACCGTGCAGACTTTGCGCAGGTGAATGCTCTCAATGGCTTTGTCGACCACAAGCGTCTTGGCAAACAGGCCGAGCACGCAATACAGACCGACACGCGGGCCGTACAAGAAGGCTGCGATGGTCACGATACCGATATCGACCAGCAGCAGGGCGCGGCCAATCTCGAGCGTGGTGCGGCGCTTGAGGATCATGGCAAGAATGTCCGTGCCACCCGTCGAGGCGCCGATGTCAAAGACAATAGCGCTGCCGAGCGCCGGCAAGATGACGGCAAAGCACAGGTCGAGCCACATATCGCCCGTCATCGAGACATCGGTCGGAATGAAGAGCTCAAACAGCGAGACGTAGGCCGAAAGCGCAAACGAGGCGAAGACACTCCACAGGATTGCCTTGCGCTCCAAAAAGATAAAGCCCAAAACGACGAGAACCGCGTTGATAATCCACATAAAGACACCGACGGGCAGGGTCGGGAACAGCGTGGACAGAATGACCGACACGCCTGAGGTGCCGCCAAAAGCAAAGTGATTAGGGGTTTTAAACGCAACGATGGCAAAGGCCGTAAGAATCAGACCCAGATTGAGCTCGGCAAAAAAGCGCGGGAAGCCCGGCTCCTGGCTGCGCTTTTGGCCGGCACGCTCGCCGCGCTCGATATCAGTGCGATCGACCACGCGCTCCATCGGCACCACGGGAGGACGATGCACCTCCTCGGCAGCACGCGATGCCGCCTCTGCAGCGGCGGCCTCAATCGCCCATGCCTTGCTTTCTGTTTCGTGCTCGTCGGCCATTACGGCAACTCCTCGTTAACGATTTGGAAACAATGCGCCCATTAGGGTAACGCGGAACGCGACGATTGCAACCCCTAGTTAGACGAGCGGTATGCCTACATCGGGGGGCATACAAATAACGGCCGGCCACGCTTTTGCTTGCGCGGTCGGCCGTTTAACGTTTTCGCAGATAAAACCTACCAAAACAAACCTGTCCCTTTTTGGAAGGTTATTCGTGCTGGCTGGTGCGGTGCTCGTACTCCTCGGGGGTGATGACGTCCTCGATACGCAGGTTGACGCCCGCCACCTCAAGGCCGGTCATCGCGGCAAGGCGCTCGGTGACACGTGCCTTGACATCGTCGAAGATCGCGGGCGCATAGGCACCGTACTCGATAATGACGGAGATGTTGACGACCACGCGATTGTCATCGGTGACCTCGACCGTCACGCCCTTGGTCAGATTCTCGGCACCAAACTGCTCCTGCACAAAGTGCATGAGGTTACCCTTCATACCCAGAACATGCGGAACCTCGCGGGTGGCCATGGCAACGATCTTCTCGATCACACCGTTGGAATAGGTCAGCGAGTCCTCGGACTCGTCCGCCTCCTCGTCGTCCTCATCCTCATCGGACTCGACCTCGACAAGAGCCTCGTCCTCGAGCGTCACATCCTCGGCTTCGGCGACGACCGCCTCGTTCTCCTCGAGCTCGGTATCGGCCACATCGACCTTCGTATTAAAAGCCATGGTTCCTCCTTATGCCTGCCGCGGATGCGACAGTCGAATACATATTAGCGGCCACTAAACAGACGGCCGAAGAAGTTGACGATCCCGTTCTCGCCGTCGCGAATCTGGCCAATCACAGCGCCGATCAGCACGAAGAATGCAATGACAAGCGTATCCCACAGGCCGAGCGTGAGCACCAACACGGCGAGGATAAAGCCAGCGACGGCGCCGAGCGTGGTGTTGGGATGACGCACAGCATAGCTCCAGATGGCAGCGCCCGTACCCTTGATGAGACCCATAGCCTCGTCAAAATCCGCGGCTGCCGCATCTTGCAACTCGGTTGCCTCTGCTTTGGAATCAACAGGTTCGCTCGCCGGCGCAGCGCTCTGGTCAATCGTCAGGCGCGGCGTACGAGCGGTCTTATCTTGATTGGTATCACTCACCGGAAACCTCCACGGTCTGGACGGTAGTCTTGGACGGCAAAAAACGGACGCGCGCGGTCGTACCCGGCGTGCCGAGCATGGTGTCGCAAGCTTCCTCGATGCGCTGTTGCATCGCGGTAGCCAGAGATGCCACGTCCTTATCGTCAAGCGCGATAGCCTCGACCTTAAATCGGACGTGCGAATCGTCGGAGCCTTGGACGCGGGCCTCGACATGCTCGACCATCACGCGGTCGTCGCGCTCGGCAGCAGCCCTGGCACACGAAGAAAGCGCCGCAAGGGTAACCTCGATATTGCGTTCCCCCGCCGGATGCACGCAGGACGGCTCGCGACGAGCAAACATCAGGCGGAAGAAGCTTACCAGCACGCCGATCGCCACAACTCCGCCGCATGCCGTCACGACAATGCGCGGCATGGGGTCGCGCATCAGCAGCATAAAGCGATACGTATACGGCCCCCAAAACTGGCAGACAAGCGTACCCAGCGCCACGATGGCGGCGGCAAGATACACAATCGCTAGGGCTCGTTTGAGTACGCGCACGTGGCGCTCCCTTCAAATCTCGGCTCTCGAAATGCAAAACGGCTCGCATCATTATAAAAGAGCCGGGTCCGGTGCTCTACGCACGCGGATCCGGCTCATCTATTCCACGAGGCTTGCATGCTCGCTTCATTATGCCCAGATATGCACGGCTTAACCCGTGCGGGCGCTACTCCTCCTCGAGGGCAGCGATGACCTCGTCGGTCATGTCCATGGTGCTGTAAACATCCTGGACGTCGTCGAGCTCCTCAAGACGGTCGATGAGGCGCTGAACCTTCTTGGCATCGGCGCCGGAGACCTCGGTCGGGGTGGTCGGGACCATGGTGGTCTCGGAGCCCTTGACTTGGACGCCCTGCTCCTCGAGCGCCTTGGAGACAGCCATGACCTCGTTGGCAGTAGTCCAGACGATCCACTCCTCGCCGGCGTCCTCGTAGTCCTCGCCACCGGCCTCGGCGATGGCCATCATGAACTCATCCTCGTCACCGGCAGCACCGTTGGCGATCATGGTCTCCTTCTTGGCGTTCTCGTCCAGGATCTCCTTGGCGACGACAATCTGGCCCTTACGCTCAAACTGGAAGGCGACGGAGCCGGAGGTGCCCAGGTTGCCACCAGCGTGGGAGAAGGCGGAACGGACATCGGCGGCGGTACGGTTGCGATTGTCGGTCAGGCAGTCGACGTAGACGGCGACACCGGCGGGACCGTAGCCCTCGTACACGATGTTCTCGTAGACGGCGGCGTCAGCACCCGAACCAAAAGCCTTGTCGATAGCGGACTTGATCTTGTCCTTAGGCATGGACTGAGCCTTGGCCTTGGCAACGGCAGCGGCGAGGCTGGCGTTGTTCTCGGGCAGCGGGTCACCGCCGAGACGGGCAGCAACGGTGATGTTGCGGCTGAGCTTGGAGAAGAGGGCGGAACGCTTGGCGTCCTGCGCGCCCTTACGATGCTTGGTTGTGGCCCACTTAGAGTGTCCGGACATACGTGTCTCCTATCGGTTTCGACCTAAAGCCCAGCGCAGATGCTCGGGCAATATAAACAAACGTCGTTATGATATACCTACTGGCCTGCGAGATAAACCCCAAAATGAAGGCGCCGTGATGATGGCCCCTTTGGTGCAAAGAAACCTGACCTCAATGCACCAAGTTAGAACCAGAGGAAGTCGCTGCGGGTGACGGTGGCGCCGATGGCGAAGGGCATGCAGGCGATGACCGGATACAGGTAGCGCATGTAAGTCGAGCCGTTGCACGGGCCAATCAGGCACACGGCGAGCACGCCCAACAGCGGCACCCAGATCGCCAGCGCACGCCATGAATGACGACGCAGTAGGTAGACCACCACGGCGATCATGATCCACACATAGGTGGCCGAGCTCATGGTGAGCGAGATAAACGGGATGCGTTGTACTGCCACGCGATACAGGTTGATCAGGTGGTCACACCAGCGCACGACCTTGCTATCGGCCGGATGGAAGTCGAAGTACTTGAGGTTATCGGGCTTTGCCATAATCTCGGCGCTGCGCGCCGTGCTGTAGACCCACGCATCGCGGGCACTCGGATAAAAGTAGCCGTAGTAGTTATTGATGAGCGCCGAGATATAGCACTCGGGATCTTTTTTGAACATCTGGGCCCACACCTCAAAATAGGCCTTGATGTCCTCCTGCGAGGCGTACTCGTTGAAGCAATTTTTGACGGCGTCCGACTTATCCGGGTTGTAACGGCGGCCCAGATTCTCGTACTTGAGCACACGGTCGATCACGGCACGCTCTTCGTCGGTCACCAAGCCGTCGCAAGGAGCCTCCACGATGGTGCCGTCCTCCTTAACCGTGGGGTTGACGCCCGAGTTGAGGCCGTCGTGCTTTTGGACGAAACGAGCCGTCTGCTGGAACGGAATCGAGAGGATTTCGCGCTTGGAACCAGGCGTGATGTCGTGCGCCGGCATAAAGACCTTGGTGAAGTACATATTAGAGGCAAGACAGAGTGCAAGCACCGCAAGAACTCCCACCCAGCGGAAACGCGGGATGGCGCCCGAAGGCGCAGCACCAGCCTGCTTGGCTGCACGATGGGCCACATGCGCGTCCCATGCGCAAAACGCCGCCGCGATTACGCATGCCGCCAGGGGAAACACCAGGCCGCCGTTGCGCAGAAACGTGGAACCCATGGCGCCCAGAGCGAGCAGCAGCCAGTCATGGCGTGCAAAGAGCACGGGCCTCTGTTCGCCCGCGCGCTCGGCATTGGCATCGCGATGGGGCAGGCCGCATGCCACGAGCTTGACGGTCTGTACCAGCAGCACCAAAAACGCATCGGCAAAGAGCACGTCTTTGGTGAGCAACGCCGCGTAGTTAGAGAACATCGGCATAAACGCAAAGAACAGCAGGATCGCACCGCGAACCGGCAGGCTCACGCCCAGTTTACGCAGCGATGAAATGGAATAGGCCATGCAGGCGGCCGTGATGACGAACTGAGCACAGGTGTAGATGGCAAGACCTGCGTTGGCGCTGTTGAACAGTGAAAGCCCCAGCTGGACGCACGAACCGATGATAGCCGTGTGCACCACGGGGTGATGCCCGTTGAGCAACACATTGGGATTGAGC
This sequence comes from uncultured Collinsella sp., assembly GCA_902495945.1. GTDB lineage: Bacteria > Actinomycetota > Coriobacteriia > Coriobacteriales > Coriobacteriaceae > Collinsella. The sequence continues at coordinate 13,239 of CABUZD010000013.1, read as the reverse complement.
AGGCGCAGGTAGTCGCTCGTGCCGTTGGGATAGTTGAACCACTGGCGAATCTGCGCGCCCGTATCTCCCATAAAAAGGCCAGGCAGCGAAGCGACGAGCGTGGGCGCCCAGGCGATCATAAGCACCAGGAAGGGCCCGGCAAAGGGATGGACCGAGAGCACGGCGTGAGTCACACGCCATACGCGGCCAAAGTGCGCTTCCGAAAACGGAATGCGCCGAGAGCTCAGCCAATCTAGACACTCAAAGGCAAGGTAGAAGGCAACGATCGCCAGGAGCATCCAGCCCGCACCGCCAATCCAGGCGCAGATGATGCGAGCTTTGTCGCCAAGGACGATCTCGGCCGAGTCGGTGAGATCGTAGCTGCGGCCAAACACCATGCAGATGGCAAAGAACAGCGACGGCAGAATGACCGATGGACGCCAGGTGTCGCCACGGCCAAAGAACACATAGCGAAACGGCAAGGTGAGCAGGCAGGCAAGTGCAAGCAGCATGACCGCGTCGGTATGGCCGGCAAACGAGAGGAGCACCTCGTAGCACACGTACAGCATGCCCGAGGCTTTGGGGTCAATCGCCAAGACTGCGTTGCTCGACACCGGGGCGGGATCGATGGAAAACGCCGTGGTCGCCAACAGCGCGAGCAAAAATGCAATGAGCGTCTGCTTGGCAGGGTAGCGCTTAAACCAGACGATGCGGGCAGCGTCGCGCGCAGCCGTTGTGGAGAGATCGGAATCCTTCACAGTCCAAAGAGCCTTTCTAGAAACCTGCCAAAAAGGGACAGGTTTATTTTGGCAGATTTTATCTGGGGAAACGTTACTGTTCTGTCATCGTTGCCCAGCAAACCACCACAAAGGTGCCTGTCCCCTTTGTAGTGGTTCGTGATGGCTAGGCGTCGAGGTAGATGCGCTGGGGCTGGTTGCGGCGACGAGCAAAGATGATGAGCGCCAGGCCCGCAATCACGAGTGGCAGACTCAACAGCTGACCCATGGTGATGACGCCGCCCAGCAGATAGCCCAGCTGCGCATCGGGCACGCGCACAAACTCAATGAGGAAGCGGACGATGCCGTAACCCATCACAAACACGCCCATAAACGTGCCTTGGGGCAGTAGCGGCTTTTTGCGGCTGAGCACCTGCAGAATGCAAAAGAGCACGATGCCCTCAAGAAATGCCTCGTAGAGCTGGGAGGGGTGACGCGGCATATCGCCCGCGGTGCCACCGAAGACCACGCCCCAGGGCAGATCGGTCGGCTTGCCCCACAGCTCACCATTGACAAAGTTGGCACAACGGCCCAGGCACAAGGCCAGCGGCGCGCCTATGACGGCAAGGTCTGCCAAAGTCCATGCATCGAGCTTATACATGCGGCACACAATGATGCCGCCGATAATGCCGCCCACCAAACCGCCATGGAAGCTCATGCCGCCCTCGTTGGTGGCAAAGATCTCGAGCGGATGCGCCCAGTAGTAGCCGTCGCCGTAAAAGACGACGTAAAACAGGCGCGCACCGATAATGAGGCCAAAGACCACGCCGACCACGACACTCGTCAGGTCGTCGACCGTAATGTCAAAACCCCAACGGCGCTGCGTGCGGTACATGACGACCGCCGTAAGCAGAGCTCCGACCACATAGGCCAAGCCGTACCAGTAGATGGTGATGGGCCCCGCCGAGATGGCGACGGGATCAAGCATATGGTAGAGGTCGTTGAGCATATCGACCCTCCTACTCCCTACATACAAATGCGGCCGCGGGCCTTGCGCTCGCAGCCGCATATTTGGGCGTAACGTCTATGCGGAGTATGCCGTCCGCAGCTTTCGCATCTTAGAACGGCGCGTACTCGTCGTACAGGTCCTCGGCCTCGCCGGAAGCATTGACCTGCTCAACGCGGGTAACGCCGGGCACATGCTCCTTCAGGATACGCTCAATGCCCATGGACAGGGTCAGCGAGCTCATGGGGCAGCCGGCGCAAGCGCCCTGCAGCTCCAGCTTGACGACACCCTCGTCGTCGACGCCCACATACTCCATATCGCCGCCGTCGGCCTGCAGGTTGGGGCGAATCTCTTCAAGAACCTTCTTAAGCAGCTCTTCGTTAACAGCCACAGGGGCTCCTTTCTCACAATAACGCGGGCACGCCCGCGGACAGAAGCTATGTTACTACAGCCATGTACCCGCTCACGAGCCGTCCATGCGCGCAGACGCGACTTTCACGAGTAGTCAATTTGGGACGGGGCTCTTTTGGCTGTTTTGCCGCCAGCTGGCGTTGGCACGCGCTACTGCTGAGCCTGTCCCCCGGTACCAATCTGGACATCGACGATGACCTGGCGGTAGCTGATGCCACAGGAGTCGAGAATGCGGCGGCTGATACGGCCGTCATCGGTGTCGGCGTACTTGTTGTCCAGATAGACGACCTCGCCCACGCCCACCTGAGCCAAAATCTTGGCGCAGTCGTGGCACGGGAACAGCGTGACGTAGACCGTGGAACCCTCGAGGTCCTTAAGCGAGCCACGGTAGTTGAGCACGGCGTTGGCCTCGGCATGGACCACGTAGTTGTGCTTGTCCTGCAGCGGGTCGTCGCTCGTACCCCACGGGAAAAAGTCATCGTTGAGCGCCGAGGGCGTACCGTTGTAGCCCACCGAAAGGATGCGGTGGTTGGTGTTGGCGATGCACGCACCCACCTGCGTGTTGGGGTCCTTGCTGCGGCGCTGCGCGGCGATGGCCACGCTCATAAAGAACTCATCCCAGCTAATAACGTCGCGGCGCTTGCCCGACGCGGTTTGATGAAGATCGTCCGACATGGCAGACACCTCCGAAATCGCAATAGTTTGACCCATTGTAGCAGGTGGAAGGTGGAGACGTTTTTGTCCCATCGCCCCCATCGCTACGCGCGGCGGGGCTTTTGGTTAATGTGGTAGAGCTCGGCGAGACCCCGCAACGTCAGCGCATCGTCGACCGTCAGGCTATGGCCGACAAGGGCCGCAAGCGCCTCGGCATCGTCGCCGGTAATGACGATGGGCACATCGCCCTCCCCCGCGGCCTTAGTCGCACGCATCTCGGCAAGCACCATGTCGAGCATGCCGTCGATGCGTGCCACCTCGCCCAAAACCACACCCGAACGCATGGCCTCGCGCGTGTTGCGGCCGATAACGTGCGTTGGCGCCGAGGGCTCAACCTGGGGTAGGCGCGCTGCTGCCGCCGAAAGCGAGCGGGCGCCGAGGGCCAGGCCCGGCGCGATAACGCCGCCGACAAAGGTACCGTGCGCGTCGATGACCTCGATATTGGTTGTGGTGCCTAGGTCGATCACAATGCACGGCGAGCCGTAGACGGCGCGGGCAGCCACGGCGTCGGCGATGCGGTCGGGACCGATCTCGGCCGGGTCATCGTAGTGCACGGGTATGCCGGTCTTGAGGCCCGGCCCCACCGTGAGCACGCGCCCCGTGCAGGTACGGGAAAGTGCCGCCTTCCACGGGCGCTCGAGCGCCGGGACCACGCAGCTCAGCACAGCAGCCGCGGGCACAAGCGCACCCGGCATGCCCGCATCGGCCGCCAGTGCGGCCATGACCTGCACGAGACGCATGCGCGCCTCGTCTGCTGTGATGCTCGACGGCGTGGTGATCTCGCACGTCGCAAGCGGGCATTCCTGTGCCGCGGCCGAATCCTCGGCAAACAGGCCAAAGCGAATGAACGTGTTGCCCACGTCGACCGTCAATATATATGCGCACCCATTAAGCATCGTCGGCGCTCCTTTCGTCTGCCCAGCAGTATATCGCCTACCTAAACCAGTCATCCCAAAATGACTAGCTTGCGGCTATACTGGTGCGCGGTCGCGCGCGAGCTCACGCGGCGGCCCTTGGTAACCCGACTTCCCGCGCCGTATCCGTAGCGGCGCTTCCGGGGGAAGCGGATATACGCAAAGGAGTTCTATATGAGCAATCCCTCGAACCGCGCCTCGATGCGCGGGCAACTCACGCTGCGCGGTGTCGTCATCGGCGTCCTTGGCTGCGTGATCATCACGGCAAGCTCGGCCTACACCGCCCTCAAGATGGGCGCACTCCCCTGGCCGATCGTCTTCGCTGCCGTCATCTCGCTGTTCTTCCTTAAGCTCATGGGCAATGCCAGCCTCAACGAGGCCAACGTCACCCACACCATCATGTCCGCGGGCGCCATGGTCGCCGGCGGCCTGGCGTTTACCATCCCGGGCGCCTGGATGCTGGGATATGCCGACCAGATCAGCTGGCTCGACATGTTTATCGTGGCACTCGCCGGCACCATCCTGGGCCTGCTGGCCACCGCGCTCATCCACCGTCACTTTATCGTGGACGCCGCGCTTGAGTTCCCCACCGGCAACGCCGCAGCTCAGACCCTACGCGCGACCGAGGCCGGCGGCAAGACCGGCAAGCAGCTCTTTGGCTCCATGGCCATCGCAGGCATCTACAGCGTGCTGCGCGACGCCCTGGGCGTGGTGCCCAGCATGCTGTGCACGCTCAACATCCCCGGCGTGACCTTTGCCATCTACAACTCGCCCATGTTGCTGTCCATCGGCTTTTTGGTGGGCTTCGCCCCCGTCGCGTTCTGGTTTGCCGGCGCGCTGCTGGGCAATTTTGGCATCATCGTCGGCGGCACCGCTGCCGGCCTGTTCGATGTTGTGACCGCGCAGGGTATCGTCAAGTCCCTGGGCATGGGCCTCATGATGGGCTTTGGCGTCGCCGTCGTCCTCAAGGACATCCTGCCGCAGGTCGCCGGTATCGTCCGCGGCCTCGCCGCCGACAGCTCCACCGACACCGACGAGCAATCGCTCATCTCGGGCTCGCTTAAGCTCGACGCCGGCATCATCGGCCTGGGCACCGCCGCCATCGCCGTGATCGTTGCCATCGCGCTCGACCTCGGTCCCGTCCCGGCCGTCATCGTCACGCTGTTCACCTTTGTCACCACCATCATGAGCGCGCAGAGCTGCGGCCAGACGGGCATCGACCCCATGGAGATCTTTGGCCTCATCGTTATGCTCATCGTGGCTGCCTTTGCACAGATCGCTCAGGTCAAGCTGTTCTTTATCGCCGGCATCGTAGCCGTGGCGTGCGGCCTTGCGGGCGACGTCATGAACGACTTTAAGGCTGGCGCCGTGCTGGGCACCAACCCGCGTGCGCAGTGGATCGGTCAAGCCATCGGCGGCATCGTGGGCGCCCTGGTCGCCGCCGCCGTCATGGTCGCGCTCGTCACCGCCTATGGCCCGGACGCCTTCGGGCCCGACAAGAGCTTTGTTGCCGCGCAGGCAAGCGTCGTCGCCACCATGGTCTCGGGCATCCCGAGCGTGCCGTGGTTCGCAGGCGGCTTTATCGCCGGCATCGTCATGTACTGGCTCGGCATTCCGGCCATGATGATCGGCCTGGGCGTGTACCTGCCGTTCTATATGTCGCTCACGGCTTTCCTAGGCTCCTGCGTCAAGCTCGCCTACGACAAGTGGTCCGCCCACCGCGACGCCACCGCTGGTCTTTCTGACGAGGAGAGAGCTGCTAAGGACGCCGCCTTCCAGAAACAGGGCCTGGTCGTTGCCAGCGGCCTGCTCGGCGGCGAGTCCATCGTCGGCGTTATTCTGGCGTTTGTCTCCGTGGGCCTGAGCCTGCTGGGCTAAGTCGAGCGGCTGTTCGCTCGCAGCCATATTGCCTACGGCTTGCCCGGTCGGTAGCTTTTGCGGCTGCCGACCGGGCTTTTTGATATCGAAACAAAGAAAGGCCGGCGCGCTGCATATGACAGCGCGCCGGCCTTATCGTTTGGCTATCGAGACGGTCCCGCTATGAATTGGAATTCGCTGCAGAGCCGACGTCCGAATCACTACATGTGCTTGCGACGACGATCACCCAGCGTCACGCCCGCGGCAACGAGCGTAATGCCGCCGATGACGAAGACCTCACCTGCAAGCGCGGAGGTATCACCCGTCTGGGCAAGTGCACCGTCCGTGGCCTTCTTCTTGGCGACAGGAGCCTTTGCAGCAGCCTGCGCAACCTGAGGCTTGGCCTGCGGCTCAGCCTTGGGATGATACTTGTCGTACTCGGCCTGTGCGGCAGCCAGGGCATCCTTAGCATCGTTAAGCTCGGCAAGCGCGGCGGCATAGGCGTCGTTGGCATCGGACAGTTTGGCATCGGCATCGCTCAGAGCAGCCTTGAGACCAGCAGCGGCATCGACGGCGGCCTTATAGCGAGCGTAGGCAGCGTTAAGCTTGACCAGCTTCTCGTTACCCGTCGTGCCCGCGGCAAGAGAGGCCTTGTGGTCGACAGCCTCAAGATCGGCCTTGAGTGCCTCATCGCTGGCAAGCTCGGCCTTGGCCTTGACGATCTCGAAGTTCGCATCGACGACGGCTTCGTTGGCGGCCTCGAGCTGCTTCTGGGCATCGGCGACACCGGCGACGGCAGCGTCATAGGCGACCTTGGCGTCGTCGACCGCCTTCTGGGCGCCGGCGAAGCGCTCGAAGGCCTTGTTTGCGGTGGCAAGCTCGCCCTCGGCGGCCTTGACCTTCTCCTGTGCGTCGGACAGGGTCTGCGTCTTGGCGGCAACTGCCTGCTTGGCGCCCGAAAGAGCGGTCGCGGCGTGCACATCTGCGGCCTGAGCCTTGTCAACGCCAGCTTGGGCAGTGTCGTCGGCCTTCTTGGCATCGTTAAGCGTGCCCTGCTTGTTCGCAAGATCCGTCTTGGCGGCATCGCACTTGGCGGCAAGGTCCTTGACCGAAGCGGTAGCGTTGTCATACGCCTCGTTGGCCTGATCGGACTTTACCTTGGCGGCGTCGCGGGCGCTGCGAGCCTTCGCCTTGTGAGCAGCGGCCTCGGCTGCCTTCGTCTTGCTGTCAGCAAGCGTGGCGTTTGCCTTATCGAGAGCTGCCTGGGCAGTAGTGGCCTCGCCCTTGGCGGCGTCGAGCTTGGTCTGGGGCGTCTTGACGTCGACACCCTTGAGTTTGGCTTCGGCGGCGTCGTATGCCGTCTTCGCGGCGGCGGTGCTGGACTTGGCCTTCTCGTACTCACCCTTGGCGGTGTTCACGTTCGTGTCAGCCGCGGTATAGGCATCGCGTGCGGAATCCTTTTTATTGACGGCAGCGTAGTAGGCATTGCTGGTCGAACCGTAATTCTTCTGCGCCTCTGCCAGCTTATTCTGTAGCTGCTTCAGCTGCTCCTTCTGCTCCTGCGTGCCGCCTGCGTTGTAGGCGGAATCGATGTAGTCGTTGAGGAGCTTCTTGAACTCGGAGACAGTGAAATCGGCCTGCGTGTCATCATCGCTGTAATCGAAGATGGTTACCTCGGAATCGGTGTTCTTACCGCTACCGGTTGCAATGCCGATTGCCCTCGTAGAGGAATCGATAATGTTGAGATAATGCCCACACTCACGGGAGATACTGGCATAGTTCTGGTAGATGTAGTAGGCGTCGTATCGATGGCTGCCGAGGTCGTCGCCATACTGCTCGACGTACTTATCGAATTTCTCCTTTTCCTGAGTATAGAGACCGGTGTATGGCCAGCCGAGTGTATCCTCGGTCTCGCCGCCGGTATATGCGCCGCCTCCACCGGCAAGATTTTCGCCGTTGTCGAAGTAGCAGTTCGAGTGTCCCCAGATGTTCGATGAATATGATGTATTAAGGGCGGCTGCCGCAGTCATACGGAGGCTGACGCTAAGTGCAGACTGACCGTTCGCCTTGCGGAGGTTGTTCTGGGTGTCGAGATATGTCAGGGCGTTGCGCATCTGCTCCAAGGAAAGCGGATTGGTGTCGCGAGACATGTCCTGATCGACGTAATTGTCATACCACTCGGCTTTATCGTCTGCGCCGGTCAGCATCGATACAGCGTCCTGGGCATTCTTCTTCTGCGTGGCTGTGAACTGGCTGCCGCCGATGATGTAGTTCATGAAGCCGAACATACCCTGGCTGATGACATTCTGGTCTACGGTCATGTTCGACTTGAGGTCGGCAATCTGCTGGTTAAGCTTGTCGACTTCAGCGCTCGCGGCATCATAAGCGCTCTTTGCCGATGTAACTTCGGCGCAAATTGCATCGTATTCAGCACGCTTCTGCTGACGGACCTCGACGAGTCGGTCGTACTCCGCCTTCTTGTCTGCCTCGGTCTGCTGGGCCTGCTCGTATGCCGACTTCGCGGTGTCACGCTTACTGGCCGCGTCCTTGTACTCCTTGTTTGCCGTATCGTATGCAGACTGGGCAGATGCCACGGCAGCGTTGGCGGCGTTGGCCTTCTCCTGCGCGGCGGTGACGGTAGTCTGCGCAGCCTGCAGGTTCGCCTGTGCGGTGGCGTCTGCAGTCGTCGCGGCTTCGAGCGCGTCCTGCGCGGTCTTGAGCTCACCAGCAGCAGCGTTCTTGGCGGCCTCAAGCGCACTCAGGTCGACACCCGTACCCGAGACGGCAGCATCGAGCGCGGCCTGCGCCTGGTTGAGCTTCTGTTGGGCGTTATCGCGCGCGGTGGTTGCGGCTGCGAAGGCAGCGGCAGTCTCCTGCTTCTTGGCCTGGGCGGAAGTCAGAGCGGCCTCGGTATTCTGCTTTTCCTGCTGGGCACTGGCCTCGGCTGCTTTGGCCTGGTCCAGATTAGCCTGCGCGGTAACAACGGCCTTGTTGGCAGCGTCGAGCTTGGCCTGCGCGTCCTCGACGGCCTTCTTGGCGGCCTCGTACTCGTCCATACCCATGGCATCGAGCTTGGCCTGTGCATCGTCGAGGGCCTTCTTGGCCTCGTCCTGCTTTGCCTTGGCGTCCTTGAGCGCCTGGGTCTTATCCTCGACGCTCTTGTTGGCCTGATCGAGCTGATCGTTCAGGTCGCCCAGCTTCTTCTGCTGCTGCTCGGTCTTTTCGACGGCCGCCTTAAGCTCGTCGATCTTCTCCTGGAGCGCGGCGACTTCTGCTGCGTTCTGCTCGATTTCGTTGTCGCTCACAGCCTGCGAGGCCTGATTCTTTTGCTGCTGCGCCTGCTTTTGAGACTGGCCCGCCGCATCGGCGTTCTTCTGGGCGGCATCGTAGGCGGCCTGAGCGTCCTTGAGCTGCTTTGCCGACTCCTCGGCCAGCTGGGCAGCCGTCTTTACGACCGCTTGGTTACCGGCGGCAACGGTATTCTCTACAGAACTACCCCCCCCCTGAACAGAATCGCCGTTATCGGTTGACGGCGCGGCGATTGCCGCCAGCGGCGACATGAGCGGCTGAGCGATGAGGCCCGCCGTCAAAACGGTTGCGACAGCGCGGTTAGCAACGCCCTTGACGTTGACAGTCTTGGCCCGAGGCTCAAAGTGTTGTGGACTGTAGTTTGCCATGGCTTTCTCCCTTTGACACGGATGTATCCATACGTATCAAACGGTAGCTGTCGATTTTTGAATTCTGTTGCGCAACATTGGCGACCAGCGTATTTTTTGAAATTCATGCTCCCGTGCTTCACAATTTCGTCACATTTGAAGGAGCTGGTGCATCATATTTTCGCGTGATGGAATTGAGCCTGTGATTTGCATTTGCTCCCGCGTCATCCGTCCTATCGGATTCCGCATCGAGCAGGCACCCCGCCCGCCGCGGTGTAGAGTATGGGCGACGGGCGAGATATGCGGCCCGTGCCAGAACGAGGTGAACATGGAACTCGATAGACAACAGCTCAAGCGACTGCGTGAACGCCATCATCGGCGCCATGGCATCCGCCCCGCCCATAGTGAGGCTGCCGAACAGGCTGGTCGCTTTTTAAAGCGCGCATTCAACATTCGCGAGGGTCGCGCGCCCTATCACGTGATCCGCAAGCGCTTTGTAAACGGGGCACGCCTGACCGGCTCTCACCTGTGCATCCTCATCATCGCCATGTTGATCGCGAGCATCGGCCTCGATATCGATTCGGACATCGCCATCGTGGGCGCCATGCTCATCTGCCCGCTTATGGGATCGGTCCTTGCCATGGCATACGGCATTGCCACGCTCGACCGCGAGATCACCGTCGAGGCCATTGCCAGCCTGGCTCTACAGATGGCCTTTTGCCTGGTCACGTCCACACTGTATTTTAAGCTCTCGCCCCTTGGCACCACCACGGCCGCCATCATCGACAATTCGACACCGACTGTGTGGGACCTTGCCGTCGCGCTCGCGGGCGGCTTTGCGGGCGGCCTAGGCAACTCGCGCGACCAGGAACCCGCCACGCTCATTGCCGGCGTAGCGGTGGCGACCGCGCTCATGCCGCCACTGTGCGCGGCGGGCTACGGCATCGCCATCGCAAGCGGGTCACTGTTTCTCTCGGCGCTTTACGAGTTTGGCATCAACGTGGTCTTTATCGCGCTGGCGGCCGAAGCCGTATTGCTTCTTTTACGTGTGCCGCTCAAGCGCGACCTCAACGGCGACGGCATTGTGACCGCCGAGGAAAATGCCGAGGTCGACGAGCTGTCACGCAAGGTGCGCCGCCGCATTATTGTGGGCACGGTGATCTTTGCCATCCCCTGCATCGTCATGACGGCGGGGTCTATTGGCTCGGCGCAGGCCGGCGTGCAGGACGGCTACGGCGTCACCGAAACCACGCGCGAGCTTGCCGCGGTGCTGCCGGGCTTTAAGGATTACACCGTCGCCGTCGAGACCTCGGCCACCGAAGGGGACGAGGAAGGCATTGTAGAGCGCGAAATCGTCGCCCATGTGACGACAAGCGAGGCGCTCGGGGCACACGACCGCCACGTCGCCCGCAAGCTCATCGACCTCAATGTGCCCGATCTCGACCGCGTGGAATTTGATGTGGAGTAATGCGGAGCATGGGATGGCTCCCGCGCACAGGCGCAAGTCGCGGCGAGGCTCAGACGCGACGCAGGCACAAGCAAAAAGCGGGACGTAGTTCACGTCCGCGCCCCGCTCGCTGTTTTATTGCCATGAATCAGACGTCCGCATCGACATCGCCAGACTCCACCGTAAACGCCGGATCGGTGCTCACAAGATAAAATCGGGTCACCTTGCTATCTCTAAATAGATAGAGCTGGCCCTGCTCGCGTCGGCGCGATATATACGCAACGTGAACCGTGCCGAATTCTTCGCCGTTTTCCTTCTTTAATATCAGGATGTTGGGGTCATCCGTACGCTTAAACTGTCCGTCTGTGCAGATTCCGTCTTGGTCGACCAGCTGCCATCGACAGTTGTCCTCCTCAAGAAAAGCCAGGGTTTCCCGACTCGTTTTGTCATCCCGATAGAAACCATCAATGGCAAACCCTTCGGAAGCGCATTCCTGCATATAGGACGTTTCTCGGCTTATAGCAAACAGCCCTGTAGCGCCCAGGAGCACAGCCAGGCAGACCACTGCAAGGGTTATCGAAATAGCACGGCGACCCATGTTAGCCCAACCGATAGTTGTTTAACGGAGCACGAAACATACCTGGAACCTCCGATATCAGGGGGAACGTCGCCAGCAGGCTGGCGACAACTATATGTTTCTGACATCAAACCATATGGCTGTCACTCGCGGAGAGGGCATCGGCGAACGGCGTGTTTTCATACTCCATTGGTCAAACCTAAGCGCGGCCCTACAGCTCGTACTTGTACACGCGGTAGATATACTTTTCGGCTTCCATCTCGTAGGTGGCGATGGGCAGTCCGCAGCGATCATCTCGTCGTTTGGCAGATAGGTCACGCTGTGCTGGCCCGCGTTGAGCGAAAAATCGCCCTGAACTTGCAGCAGCTTTTCCTCAAAGCCCGAACCGGTCCAAAAATCGGGCAAGCCCACGGAAGGCTGTAGCAAGGTCATTTGCGCAACATGTGTCCAGCAAAAACGGGTGGTAGCCGGTACGGCTACCACCCGTTTGTCTCGTATCCAGCCCAAAGCAGGCCAGTTACTTCTTAACGCCACGCCCCAGACGCTCGGCGACCGATGCAACGGCCTCCTCGCTGGCCGGTCCGCAGCTCACGCAGCCATCATGGGCACGCATCTGGCCGGTGACCTCGTCCATCGCGAGCGGCGCCACCTTCTCGAGCTTAAAGCCCTTGCCGGCGCGCATGTTTTCCTTGGCCACGCTGATCATGAGCTTAATGCGGTTGAGCTGGTTGACCTCGGACGCACCAGGGTCGTAGTCCACCGCGACGATATTGCTCTCGGGGTGCTGACGGCGCAGCTCCTTGATCACAGCCTTACCCACCACGTGGTTGGGCAGGCACGCGAAGGGCTGCGTGCAGATGATGTTGGGCGCACCGTGATCGATCAGGTCGAGCATCTCAGCCGTGAGCAACCAGCCCTCGCCCATGTTGTTGCACACCGAAAGCACCGTACGGGCCTTGTCGGCCATGGTGCCGATGCGCTCGGGCGCCTCAAAGCGGCGGGACTTTTCGAGCATCTCCTCCACCGGCGTACGCATCCAGTCCACGAGTTTGATGAGCGCCTGCATACCAGCGCGCGTGGTAGCAGAGCTACCCAGCTCGTCCTTCTGCAGCTCGGCGTTACTCATGGAGTACAGGAAGAAGTCGAGCAGGCCCGGCACCACGGCCTCGCAACCCTCGCGCTCGATCACGTCGACCACATGGTTGTTGGCCGTGGGATGGAACTTGACCAAGATCTCGCCGACCACGCCCACGCGTGGCTTGGTGCCCTCGCCCACGAGCGGCATGGTGTCGAACGCGCGGATGGCCTCGCGGCACAGCTTGGTGTAGTTGTGGCGATTGAACTTGGGCGCCAGTTTGCGGGCGCGCGCCATGTACTCCTCGTAGAGCGCGTTGGCGGCGCCGGGCGTGGCCTCGTACGGGCGGCAGCGGTAGAGCATCTGCATCATCACGTCGCCAAAAAGCACCGCGTACACGGCCTGCTTGAGCAGCGCCGGCGTAATCTTAAAGCCGGGGTTGTCCTCGCCCAGCGCCACGGCAGAAAGCGAGATCACCGGAATCTCGGGGTGGCCGCTCTCGCGCAGGGCCTTGCGGATGAGTGCGATGTAGTTGGTGGCACGGCAGCCGCCGCCGGTCTGGCTGATAACCACGGCCGTCTTGGACAGGTCGTACCGACCGCTCTCGATGGCCTCCATAATCTGGCCCGTCACCAGGATCGACGGATAGCAGATGTCGTTGTTCACGTAGCGCAGGCCGGCCTCGACGGCATCGTGATCGGTCGAGGGCAGCAGCTCCAAGTTGTAGCCAGCACCACGGAATACCTCTTTGACCAGGTCAAAGTGGATCGGCGCCATCTGCGGGCACAGGATGGTGTAGCCCTCCTCGCGCATCTGCTCGGTAAAGGGTACCTTGGGCCATGCGGTCGATGCACTCTCGCGCTGCGCCTCGAACGTATACTTGCGGC
>CABUZD010000012.1 GCA_902495945.1 uncultured Collinsella sp. | reverse complement strand
ACGTTGCCCTTGAGGGTGTAGATCTCGCAGTTCTCCATAAAATAAAAAAAAAAATGCGCGCGTTCCCAGCTGGGCGTGGTGTTGGTGGAGTAGCGCGAGTGGACGAGCGCCACGGCCGTCTTGACGGCGGCGTCGTTGAGATCGATGAAGAAGCGGCGCATCTGCGTGGCGACCAGCATACCCTTGTACACGATGGTGCGCGAGCTCATGGAGCACACATAGAAGATCTTGTCGCGCAGGGCAAACTCGACGTCGGCCTTCTTCTCGATGGTGCGGCGGCACACGTACAGACGACGCTCGAAGGCATCGCCGGCGGGCGTGTCGTCCGGACGGCCCAGGAAGGCCTGCAAGATGGTGGGCATGCAGGCGCGGGCCGTCTCGCCCAAATCGTGCGGGTCGACCGGCACCTCGCGCCAAAAAAGCAGCGGCACGCCGGCCTCGGCGCAGCCCTCCTCAAACACGCGACGGGCATCCTCTACGCCCTTGTCGTCCTGCGGGAAGAACAGCATGGCCACGCCATAGTCGCCCTCTGCCGGCAGAATCTGGCCGCACTTTTGAGCCTCTTTGCGGAAAAAGTGATGCGGAACCTGAAACAGGATGCCGGCGCCGTCGCCGGTGTTCTTCTCAAGTCCCGTGCCGCCGCGGTGCTCCAAGTTGACCAGAATGGACAGCGCATCGTCCAGAATCTGGTGATGGCGCTCACCGTTGATATCGGCAAGCGCGCCGATGCCACACGCATCGTGATCGAATTCGGGGCGATAAAGGCCCTGCTGCTGAGCGGAATCTGCCTGCATCGCGATCCTCCCCTAAATATTAGACAATCAGTTGAATAGGCATACTAGGAGCATCACCGGCCCGTTGTGTTTCCCGCCCGTTTCGAAACAATCGCGTAACGCACGCCCTACGAGTGGACACCGCCGACCTCAAGGACGACAACAAGGGCCCCAAGTTCGGCCTGTAAGCTCACCGCTTCAAACATCTCAATCTGTAACAGGAAGACCCAATTTTGGCGCCTAGATGTTACAGATTGAGATGTTTTCGAGAGACAGTTCCGAATGTCTCGATCTGTAACACGAAGGGCCGGTTTTTGCAGCTAACTGTTACAGATCGAGATTTTCCATAGGACCATTTCTTCCTGTCTCGATCTGTAACACCTAGGTCCAATTTCCATCCCTAGTTGTTACAGATCAAGACATTTCGGCAACTCCTTTCCCCATCCTATTCAAATACAACAATTTTGTTAGTCTCGGTTAACCTTTAAGCCTAAAACGGGTACCCTTTACGGCGTCAAACAAACGGCACGCAGGAGTGCACCATGCTCAACCATCTCAAACAACACTTTGGTTCCCGGCGCACCGGTGGTCACGGAGGCCTAGACATTGCGCGGCATATCGGCCCCGGGTTGCTCGTCACCGTCGGCTTTATCGACCCGGGCAACTGGGCCTCCAATATGGCCGCGGGCTCGCAGTTTGGCTACGCGCTGCTGTGGATCGTCACGCTGTCCACGATCATGCTCATCGTGCTGCAGCACAACGCGGCGCACCTGGGCATCGCCACGGGCATGTGTCTTGCCGAGGCCACGACGCGCCACCTACCCCGCCTCGTCGGGCGTGCGATACTCGGCAGCGCGTATCTAGCCACGGTCGCCACCGCCATGGCCGAAGTCCTGGGCGGTGCGATCGCGCTTCAAATGCTCTTTGGCCTGCCCGTACGCGCCGGCTGCATCATCGTGGCGGCGGCATCGATTGCCATGCTCATGACAAGCTCCTACAAACGCGCCGAGCGATGGATCATCGCCTTCGTAGGCGTGGTAGGACTTTCGTTTTTAGCCGAGCTTGCACTAGTCAAGGTCGACTGGCCGCAAGCCGCCGCAAGCTGGATCACACCCTGTATGCCCACCGGCTCGGCCGCGATTATCGTAAGTGTCCTAGGCGCGGTCGTTATGCCCCACAACCTCTTCCTGCACTCCGAGGTCATCCAATCCATGCACTTTGAAGGCCAAGGCGAGCAGGTTATCGAAGAACGTCTGCGCTACGAGCTCTTCGACACGCTCTTTTCGATGGGCGTGGGCTGGGCAATCAACTCGGCCATGGTCATCCTGGCCGCAACGACCTTCTTTGCGCACGGCATGGTCGTAGACGACCTCGCCGTCGCAGCGGCCACGCTCTCCCCCATTCTGGGCCCGGCAAGCTCGACCATCTTTGCGGTGGCACTGCTGTTTGCGGGACTATCGAGTAGTGTGACGGCGGGCATGGCGGCGGGCACCATCACCGCGGGCATGTTCGACGAGGAATACGACATCCACGACCGACATTCCTCGATCGGGGTGGCGGCCTGCTTCGTCGGCGCAGTGGCGGCGTGCTTGGTCGTCCCGAATCCTTTTGAGGGTCTCATTTGGAGTCAGGCGCTGCTGTCGCTTCAGCTGCCAATTACGGTCTTTGTGCTCATACGACTCACCAGTTCGCCCCGCGTCATGGGCAAATACACCAACTCGCGCCCGCTCAACGCGCTGCTCGTAGGAATCGGCGTCATCGTGACGATTCTCGACATCGTGCTGCTAACGGGGATGTAATTGGGATGGCGTAACTGTCCAGATATAACGTCTCAATCTGTAACACGTGAGACCGTTTTAAACCGTCAGATAAATCAAAAGGGTCCCGGCCGAGAATTCGACCGGGGCCCTTGGACAGAGCTATATGTTGTTGCAAGTCGTGTGTCTACGAGCTACTCCTCGACAAGCTCAAACTCATCGGGGCCGACGCCGCAGACCGGGCACACGTAGTCCTCGGGCAGCTCGGGCGTGTCGACCTCAACCTCGTAACCGCAAACGGTGCACACAAACTTATACGTCTTCTTCTCCTCAGCCATGATGTTCTCCTCTCGAACGTGACTGCTGGTGTACTTACTTATTAGTATATATTCTCAATAACATAATGCAAGTATTTTTAGAACATTTCTAGCCTTGATACGACGAGGCTTTGGGCGGCGTCTTGCCCTTTAGCACCTTGTGATAGTAGTCGTACGTCAGCGGCGTCTCGTCGCTCAGGCGCTCGGCATCCTCGACCTCGCCAATAAACAGCAGATGCGTGCCCACATCCACAGTGTCGATCAAACGGCAGCTAAACAGGGCCGCCGCGTACTCAGGCACATAGGGCATGCCCAGAGCCGTCTCGCGGGTCTCGTATTTGGCAAACTTGTCATAATCGCTGCTGGTGCGGAACCCAAAGTTACCGATGTAGAGCATGTCGGCAGTCTGATCGATCACGGTCAGCGCGAACGCTTTGGCCGATGCGATGACGCCCGAGGTGACATTGTCCTTGTTCACGGCAACCGAAATACGCGGCGGCATGGACGTCACCTGCACCGCAGTGTTGATGACGCAGCCGGCGCGCAACCCGTCTGCCGCAGCGCTCACCACGTACAGACCGCTCGGCATGGTAAAGAACGCAGTTTTGTCCATAACGATCACTCCCCTAGCTCGGGTTGGAACCTCATGAATGTATGTACCCACAAAAAAGGCGGCACCCATAACGGACGCCGCCTTTAAGACATATGTGTCAGAACAGTAAGAAAGATGAGACGCCCGCAGTTGCGGTGAAATAGGGACTGAATAGCCCCTCAAACAGGCAAAACAGTCCGTATTCCACCGCAACTTATACAGAGTGCCTAGCGGTTGCGTTCCTTAAGGGCGCGGTCGATCTCGCGTTGGACATCACGCTTGGCCATGTCCTCGCGCTTGTCGTAGAGCTTCTTGCCGCGACCTAGACCCAGCAGCAGCTTTACGCGGCCGTCGGTATTAAAGTAGAGCTCCAACGGAACCAGCGCATAACCACGGTTGCGAAGTTTGCCGTCAAGAAAGTCAATCTCCTTGCGGTGCAGCAGCAGACGACGCCGACGGTCGGGATCGCGATTCCACACGCCACCATGGCTATAAGGGTGGATATGCAGGCCGACGAGCCAGCACTCCCCGCCGCGGATCAGCGCGAAGGTATCGGTGATCTGGCAGGCGCGCTCGCGAATCGACTTGACCTCGGTGCCACTCAGTTCAATACCGCACTCAAATGTCTCATCGATAAAGTACTCGTGATGTGCCGAGCGATTCTTGGAAATGAGTTTGCGCTCGCGCTTACTGGGCATCGCCGGCCTCCTTGGCGCCGTCGGCGTTTGAGCCCGCAGCCTCGCGCTTTGCCTTGCGCTCGGCATTGAGCTCGGCGTCGCTCTCGCGCACCAGTTTGATAATCGCCGCGCAGGCCTCCTCGCCCACCAAGTCGCGAGCACGCACCGTCAGGCGCGTCGCCTCCTGCTTGTCGCCGTCACTTGCAGCATCGGTCGCGCACATAATCAGGCAGATGGCAATCTCGGCCGAAGGCGAGGTCGGCACACCTTGCAGGGCCAGTTCACCCATCACGTGGTCGTCGCTCTCATCGGCGGCATCCGGATAGGTGGTATGGATCTTGTTGAGCAGGCGCGTCGTATGCGCATCGTTGGGCGCCAGGCGCAGCGCCAGACGCGCGCAGCCCACGGCAGCCGAAACGTTCTCGGTCTCGGGCTCCAAGAAATACTGGCCTAGATTGGCGTAGGCGCGGGCGGCGCACTTGCCATCGCTTGCACGCTCCAGCACCGAGAACGAGAGCGATGCCCATTCCTGCTTGTCCTCGAGTGCGCGGAACAGCTCGGCCAAATCCAAGCGATAGTTGCAGTTCATGGGGTCCCAACGCACAGCCTGCATCAGGGCATTACGAGCGCTCACATAATCCTGCTGGCGAATGTAGGCAAACGCCATGTCAGAGTACAGGCGGTCAAACGGCACCTCGACCTGCACGAGCTCGCGCGGATCCTTCTCCACGCGGCGATAGGCCAAGCGCTCAAACTTGCTATCGAAGCTAAAGTATTGGCGCTTCTCCTCCGTCTTGCACTCAGCGTCGATATACTCCTCGGCGAGCTCCACCAGACGCTCCAGCAGCGGCGTCGCCGTAGCCAGGTCGCCCTGCGCCAGATAGTTCTCGGCATACGTGATGTCTTGCAAGCTGATGGGCAGATCCATGGCTACTCCTCGATCTGAGCGAAACACGGCAGGCGCCGTATATACGGTCAATACACAAAACCCGGGTCTCTTACGAGGCCCGGGCGTTCAATTTTGGTAGCCCGTACCAGATTCGAACTGGTGATCTCCGCCTTGAGAGGGCGGCGTCCTAAACCGCTAGACGAACGGGCCATATGTAGCAAATGCAATGGCTGGGATGGAGGGAGTCGAACCCCCATTGACGGAACCAGAATCCGCTGTCCTGCCATTAGACGACATCCCAATGACTGCATCGCTGCGCTCGGCTGTGCCTTTGCGCAAGAAAGAAATATACGGGAAGTCTCGCCGTGACGCAAGCCCCAATTTTGACTTTTTTGAAATTCAGTCAAATTGGCCTAATTTAGTCCAACCCGTGAAGGACCTGTGAAGCCAACCGCTGTACACGAAGGGCAAAACGCCGCGAGCGGTAGCCGTCAACCGTTGGCAGATTCTACCGTGAAAACGATAGCACCAGGCAACACAATCGAAGTATCAATGATCGCGTAGATATCGAGGCGCCATGGACGAAGAGCTTGATTACCTATGGGAGACCCTGGGCCTTGAGATCACTGCCGACCTTTGGCCCGAACGGGACAAAATCCATCCCACACTGCGCCCCGCCATTACTGTGGTGCAGGCAAAATACCGCCGTGCATCCTTTTTGATCATGCGGATGTCATGGCACGCGGGACTCCCCGACCTTAAGCGAATCCAGGCAAGCCTCGTCGAGTTGTCCGGTATGCCGACCGTCATATCCGAGGCGCACCTGGAGCAGCGCCAGCGCGAGCGACTGCAACAGCAGCGGATTCCCTTTATCTGCCCCGGCGTTCAGGCATATCTGCCCTTTATGGACGAGGAGTACTGGAGCGGCAAGCCCAACAAACACGTAAAGGTCTACGATCCGCACGAATGGGCACAGCTGGCGGACTGACTGGGGCAGGCCCGCCGGCGGAAAGTGCGCCCCAGATTTCAAGCTCAAACTGGTCCCCACTTTCCCGTCGAGCCCTCAACCGGAAACCGTGTCCCACAATCGAAGCTCAGAATGGGACGTGCTTTCCGCAACCGGCCACTTTGGGAAAGTGCATCCCATTCTGGAAGCGAATTCCGGGTCGCACTTTCCGCAGCCGCTACAGCAACGCCTCGGCCCAAGTCGATTCCCTAAAGCCGGGAATCGCAAAGTCGTCGCCCACCAGCAGCGGACGCTTGACCAGCATGCCGTCGGTCGCCAGCAGCTCGTAGCACTCCCGATCCGTCATGCCCGCATCCAGACGCGCCTTCAGGCCCAGCTCTCGATATTTCATGCCCGACGAATTAAAGAAGCGCCGCACCGGCAGCCCCGAGCGAGCAATCCAGGTCGCAAGCTCATCAGCCGTGGGATTGTCCAAAACGATATCGCGGTCGATATACTCTACCCCATGTTCGTCCAGCCATGCCTTGGCCTTCTTACAGGTCGAGCACTTGGGATGTTCAACAAACAGTACGGTCATGGGAATCCTCCGACTATAGATCGGCCAACGCAGGCACACGCCACACGAGGCGCCTTCGTATGATGGGCCAATTGTAGCCCACGGGTCACACGCTAAACGAACCGTACCCCGAATCCGCGTTTGATGAACGGCAGCAGCTCCATTGCCTCGGGCGTGATATGGCCCGCAACGTTCATGCGCTCGTCACCGGGAAGATCGACCCGCGCAATCTCAAGCTCGCCTTCGTAGCGCCCATATCCGCTATTGCTCACAGCGATCGACCCCGCCTTTCGCGGCAGGCCGGCTCCGGCATCCGTCGGCACGGAATCCGGCTTATGCGTCGTACGTGACTCCTGAGACCTAAAGATGAGAACGCTCGAGTCGGGCCGGTCGTGATGAATCTGCCCGCGCACATAGGCATAACCGGGCTCAAGCTCACATTGCAGGTCCACGTATCCGGCGGAAACTTGAGCAAACTGCGCCCAGCCCGCATCGGATAGATCGGGGTCGCCGACCAACACAATGTCGCAATCGGCGCCATGTGCAAGCTCAAGCATATTGAGAGCAACCTTTGACGCGCGACCGCGCTGCGCCTCGACCGTCGGCAGTCCCTCGAATACCGGCCCGCGAACGTTAGCATCACCCGGCACAAAAGCCATGATTTCGAATCCAAGCGCCGCAAGACGAAGATTCACCCGAGCAATGTCCTCCAGAGCTAAACCGGTATAAGGCTTGGGGTAAAAATTGTGGCAGGCGGCAAAACGAGTCACATCGGCACCGGCTTCACGCCACGATGCGATTTCATCAGAACTCACCGTCGATGCATTGACCACAATGCGAAATACACCGGACAGCTCCGCGACCCGCTGGGCGCTAAAGCCATAGTCCAAACGAAGGTATTCCAACCCCAGATCGCGCAGGTCCTCGATACGCTCAAGCCCGAGCAAATCGCACGTACGCGGCCCCACATCGGCAATGAGCGCAATGCCGCGGGCGGAAAGCAGCGACAGCACATGACGGACCTTATCGGCATACGTCGCTCCCCCATCCTCGGGAATATGCAGTGAGGTAAACGCATAGCGCGCACCCGCCTCGGCACCACGCTCAATCGTCCGCTCAATATCCTGCAAAGGGCTGGAAAGATAAATCGAAATACCCGTTTTCACGCTTCAACGCTCCTTTAAAAAAGGCCGGCGGAGCAGTTAGCCCCGCCGGCACAACCATAACATCAAGAAATCTGCCGCGCTCCGCGAGCCCTGAGCAACACGGCTCGCGATATCAAACTACTCGCCAAAGAACTCGTTGATCTTCTGCTCGTCGACGCCAAAGAACCACGTCAGGACAAAGCCGGCGGCATAGGCAAGCAGCATAGCGGCAACGTAGCCGAGCTGCTGGCCAGGAACGACGATCAGCAGGCCAAACAGACCGGAAACGCCCTGAGAAACCGTGCCGATGTGAAGAAGCGCCGCGAGCGCGCCGCCAAATCCGGCACCCAGGCAGGCCGTCACAAACGGACGAACGAGCGGCAGCGTAACAGCATACATCAGAGGCTCGCCCACACCCAGGATTCCAACGGGAATGGACTCTGCGACGTACTTCTTGAGCTTGGCGTTCTTGGTCTTAAAGTACAGCGCCAAACCGGCACCGACCTGGCCGCCGCCAGCCATCATAAGGATGGGAAGCAGGTAATTGATACCCTTGGTAGCGCCGTCGGGATCGTTGAGCATAGCGTGGATCGGCGTGAGCGCCTGATGCAGGCCGACGGACACCAGCGGCAAGAAGCCTGCCGACAGGATATAGCCGCCCAGGACGCCCAGCTTCTCGAAGATAAAGGTCAAAACGCTAAAGATGGCAGTCGTCAGCCATGCGCCTACCGGCTGGATGACGAGCATCAGAGCAAAGGCGCCGATGATGAGCACCAGCAGCGGGGACAAGAACGTGTCGAGTGCGTTGGGCATAACCTTGCGAATCTGACGCTCCATCCAGGCAAAAAATGCGCCAGCGATGAGAGCCGCGATCATGCCGCCCGCTGCGGGGTTGTACTGCGCATTGGTGAGCGGCAGCAGAATGGCAGTGGCAGGATCAGCCGCGCCAGGCGCAAGCAGGGGCATGGCGCTGTTGGCGATACACATCATGCCGGCGATGCCGCCCAGCGCAGCGGAGCCACCAAACTCACGTGCCGCGTTATAGCCCACCAAGATGGGCAGATAGGCAAACAGGGCCCAGCCCATGGAACGAATGCCCTGGTACCACCACTCGCCTGCAAGCGCTCCTGCCGTCGAGACGTTAATGACGTTGCAGATACCGTTGATGAGGCCAGCCGCAATGATGCCGGGAAGCAGGGCGACGAAGACATTGGAAATCTTCTTGAGGAAGGCCTGAACCGGCTTGGACTCGTACTTGGCCTTCTGCGCGGCCTTGTTTGTGGCCGCAGCGTCAACCACGCTCTCGTCAGCAACGCCTTTCGCAAGGCCGGTGAGCTTGGAGAACTCCTCGAGCACCTTATTCACCTTGCCCGGACCCAACACGATCTGCATCGTGTCGTCCTCGACCAGGCCCATCACGCCGTCGAGTGCCTTAATACCCTCCGTGTCGACGTTGCCCGCGTCTTTGACGGTCACGCGCAGGCGCGTCATGCACGCCGCGTTTGCGAGCACGTTGTCTTTACCGCCCAAAAGGTCCAACAGCTTTTGGGCCAGCTCTTTGTTCGTCATAACTCCTCCTTGTATTGGGTATCTCGTCTGGATGTCATATCAGCTCACGCCGCGCACCTATTGGGCGTCGGCATTGCTCTTCTCATGGCCACTCACCGCAGCACGGACATGGCCTCGTGCCCGCTCAAGAGCCACCGCAGCCTGCTCGGCATCGCAGTCCAGCAGTATCGAGACAATAGCGGTTTTTACATGGCCGCCGGCATCTGCAAGCGCCTGAACAGCGCGCTCGCGCGTGCAGCCGGTCGCCTCTATCACGATGTTCTGGCCGCGCACCACCAACTTCTCGTTCGTCTGCTGCACATCGACCATCAGGTTTTGGTATACCTTGCCGATCTTGACCATGGCACCGGTCGAAATCATGTTGAGAATGAGCTTTTGAACCGTTCCCGCCTTGAGCCTCGTTGAGCCGGTCAGCACCTCGGGACCGGGCACGGGCTCAATGGCAAGATCTGCGCTCTCCCCGATCTTCGACCCTTGGTTGCACGCAATTGCAATGGTCTTGCACCCAGCTGCCTTGGCGTACGCAAGGCCGCCCACCACATAAGGAGTACGACCGCTTGCCGCCAGGCCAACGACAAGATCCTTGTCCGAGAGTCCACGCTCTCGCAGGTCGTTCGCGCCAAGCTCCTCGCTGTCTTCGGCACCTTCGACAGCCTTGATAAACGCCGTCTCGCCTCCGGCAATGAGCCCGACAATCAGATCGGGTGACACGCCAAACGTAGGCGGACACTCCGAAGCGTCGAGTACGCCCAAACGACCGCTGGTGCCTGCGCCCATGTAAAAGACGCGCCCGCCGCGCTCGAGTGCCTCAGCAGCCCAGTCGATTGCCATGGCAACCTGGGGCAACACTTTCGTGACCGACTGGACGGCACGAAGATCCTCATCGTTCATCGTCGTGACGATTTGCAGCGATGTCATCGTATCGAGGTCCATTGACCTTTGATTACGCTGTTCGGTCGTGAATTTTGTTAAATCAAGCATTTCATTCACCTCATCTTTCCTGTTTCTCGATGTAGTTTTGCTTAATGACATGCGTCGCCCGTTCGTAGTCGCTGGCAACGTAAGCAGCGTACAGGGCATCGACAACCATAAGCTGGGCCATACGCGAAGCCATGGCACCGCTGCGGACCAAGGGTTCACTCGCGGCGACGCCGAGCACGGCATCGGCCATGGTGGCAAGCTTGGATGATCCATCTACTTTGGTAACGGCCACGACGGGACAGTTGTGACGTTGAGCCTCGACGGTGCAGTCCAGCACCTCTTGCGTCAAGCCCGAGTAGCTAAAGGCGATTGCCATATCGCCTTCATGCATGTTCTTGGCACACAAGAGCTGATCATGCCAGTCGTCGTACAGATGGCACTCTTTGTCGACACGCATGAGCTTTTGTGCCAGATCGTGCGCGACCAAACGAGAGGCACCAATACCGAACAGATTGACCGCGCGTGCCCGCTTAAGACGGGCCGCGCATCGCTCCAAGACGGTGTAATCGAGCGTTCGCGCCGTCGCCTCGATCGTACGCACGTTGCTTTTCATCACCTTCCCCACGATACGTTCGACGCTGTCATCCATGGAGATGTCCTCGAGGGCTACGTCTTTCTTGTCACCTACGAGCGCCAGCTCGGCAATCAGTTCGCGCTGGAACTCCTTGTAGCCCGCAAAACCCAAACGCTTGCAAAAGCGCAAAATGCTCGAGGGCGAGGAGAACGTGACATCGGCAAGACCGCGGACGGACAACCCGACCACCTCGTGCGGATGAGCGCTTACATATGCGATGACATTGCGTTCCGCCGGGCTCGCGCTGAGCTCACGCTCGCGAAGCCGCAAAAGCAATCCGTTTGCCATCTCAAACACCTCCGTCGAGAAGAATTAAAGACCAACGAACGATTCGTACCGGATACAAACAGCTTTTGCGGTACATTGTGCCGCATCGTGGCGCACAAAGGGCGAGCGTTCTACCGCTCGCCCCCCAAATCCGACCGCTCGGAAATACGCGCGACACAAAATAATTCAACAAGGTCGCATTATCAGAAACGGGTTTGTTACCGGCTAGCGCCTCGCATGGGCGCCGATCGGCCGAGTCGCATGGCGCACCAACGCCGCTGCCAGCAATACCAACAGCATGGCGGTGATATAGCCCGCAGCATCGAATCCTAAATCGATAACGTCGAAATGCCTGCCGGGAACAAAGATCTTATGTACCTGATCGCCAACGGAGCAGGCGGCGCAAAAGAGCAATACGGGCACGCAACGGGAGCACACGCTCCACGGACGCCTGGAAAAGCAAGCCACGATCACCGAGACGAACAATCCGACGAAGAAAAACTCTACGGTATGGGCAACGCGACGGACGTTCGCGCCCACCCACATGCGAATGGAAGCAAGTCGGCCAGACCGGACATTCGAGGCAGCCGAATCGGTGCCCCCGGTCATTCCGTTCTCCGTCTGGGCTTCACCCGTGGCATCGGCGGCCTGAACGCCCGTAGCCTGACCCTCCACCACACGCGCGGTGGACTCGCTCAGCAACGACGTCTCCACCGCATTTTGCTCCGTCAGCGCCCAGATGCCCGCCAGCGTTGCAGCGAACAGAACGATCGCGGTCCATCCGATTATTTGTTTTACGCGCGCCAAGGGCCAACCTCCTTTTTTTGAATATCAGCGAGTGTAGCCCCAAATGACATCGTCAACGTATCAAAATTTGAATCGCAACAGGAAGCGACAAAGCGACGCAAACCCCTACCCCGCCTCGCGCATCCAGCGATCGAACGTCCCCACGCACACGCCCAGGCACTTTGCTGCCTGGCTGCGGGTAATATCGCCCGCCTCATAGCTATCGCGCACCAGCTCAAACTGAGGAGGGCACGGCTTGCGAGGTCGACCGAAACGGACCCCTCGCGCCCGCGCCGCTGCAATTCCCTCCGCCTGGCGCCGATGGATATTCTCGCGCTCCACCTGCGCCACGTAGCTCAGCAGTTGCAGCACAATATCGGCAATCAGGGCGTTGGTCACATCCGGCGCGCCGCTGGCCCTAGCGCGCGTGTCAAGCAATGGCATGTCCAACACCACAATGGCAACCCCGAGCTCCTTGGTAATGCGTCGCCATTCCTCAAGAATCTCGGAGTAATTACGGCCAAGTCGGTCGATAGAAAGCACCACCAGCACGTCCCCGTCTCCCAGGACGTGCAACAGCTCGCGATAACGCGGTCGATCGAAGTCCTTGCCGCTCGCATGGTCGGCATAAATATTCGCCGAGCCCACGCCATAGGCGCCCAGCGCATCCAGCTGCCGATTAAGATTCTGATCGCGCGAACTCACCCGCGCATAACCGTACACCGTCGCCATCTCATCCCCGCTTTCTTGTAAACCTGCCAAAAGGGACAGGTTTATTTTGGTAGGTTTTACCTCTCAAATAGCAGGTAAGCGGGCGGCCGAGCAGACGGCAAGGTAGCCACGATTCAAATGCGGAGGGCGGTCCCGAAGGACCGCCCTCCGCTCTCCCACCACGAGTCGGGATTTGGCTAATGGATAAGCTTAAAGTCCAAGTGCCCACGCGTGGTATTGACGCGCGAGACCTCGATAATCACGCGCTGGCCCAGTTCATAGCGAGTCCCCGTGTCGACACCCGTGAGCGCGAGCACGTTCTCGTCGAACTCGAACCACTCGTTGCCCAGGCTCTTGATCGAAACCAAGCCTTCGACCTGCGTTAGGTCCAAGCGCACAAAGAGGCCCATACTGCTAACCCACGAGACGGTTCCGGCATAGCGCTCGCCCAGACGGTCCTCATAGTACTGGGCAATCTTAATCTTTTGCGTCGCATGGCTGGCGGCATCTGCCGCGCGCTCGGCATCGCTGCATGCGCGGCAGATCTGCGGCAGAATGCGCGGCAGCGACTCGCGCCCCTTGCCGATCAGCCGCGGCGTACGGACCAAGGCGTCCTTGCCGCCGAGCTGCTCATAGGCCAACTGCAGTTTGAGCACGCGGTGCACCACCAGATCGGGGTAGCGACGGATGGGACTCGTAAAGTGACAGTAGCACGGCGCGGCGAGCGCAAAGTGGCCCTCGTTGCGCGGCTTGTACAGCGCGCGCTGCATGCTGCGCAGAAGCAGCGTGTTGACGAGCGGTGCGTTGGCCGTACCGGCGGCAGCATCAACTGCAGCCTGCAGCTCATCGGGGCTCCCCAGGGCAATACCGGCAGCACGGCGATCGTCGATGATGCCTAGCTGCGCCAGCGCAACGGCGGCACCGTGCAGGCTATCGGGGCTCGGATCCTCATGCACGCGATAGCAGGCCTCAATATCACGGTCTGCCAGCCACTCTGCAACGCACTCGTTGGCGAGCAGCATGGCTTCCTCGATAAGCGACGTGGCACACGAACGCTCACGCGCCACAATCTGCACGGGCACTCCGTTCTCATCCAATAGAGCGCGAATCTCGGCCGTGTCAAAATCGACTGAGCCGCGGGCGCGACGAATACGACGGCGAAGTTCGGCGAGTTCGTTGGCGGCGACAAGGAAATCGCCGAGGTCGACGTTGTAGCCGCGGGCGGCCTCCTCGCACGCAAGACCGCGCTCAAGCGCTTCCTCGCGCGAGGCCTCGGCAGCCGCAACATCCTCGGCCGCACCCTCCAGCACCGAATACTCAACCGCGCCGGCACGCACCAGCAGCGCCTCGGCGCCGTCATAGTCCATACGCACACGCGAGCGAATTACGCTGGGGTACGGATCGTAATGCCGCACGCGGCCCTGCTCATCGAGCTCGATATCGACGGTAAACGCAAGACGGTCCTCGTCAGGGCGAAGCGAGCACAGGTCACAGGACAGGCGTTCGGGCAGCATAGGAAGCACGCGATCGGCCAGGTACACCGATGTCGTACGATGGCGAGCCTCAAGATCGATATGCCCGTCCCAAGCCACATAGTGTGAAACGTCGGCGATATGCACACCCAGCTTGTAGCCACCCTCGGGCGTGCGCTCCAGCGAAATGGCATCGTCAAAGTCGCGCGCGTCGACCGGGTCGATCGTGATGACAAAGCGGTCGCGCAGATCGCGGCGGAGCGGGTCCTTAAGCGCCGCGGACACATCGAGCGAAAGCCCCTCGGCCTCGTCTAGCGCGGCCTCGGGATAGCTATCGGTATAGCCGTAGCGAGCCATCACATATTGAACGCCCAAATCGGGCGCGTCATCTCCGCCAATGCGGCGTTCGATCGTCACAGTGCCCGATTCCAGGCGCGTCGGGTAGGTCAAAATGCGCGCGACAACGGCATCACCCAGGTGGACGCCCAGGCGATCCGCCGAGGTATCCTCGGGCAAAATGAAGAAGTCGGCCTTCAGGCGCGAATCGAGCGGCTCGATCACACCGAGCGGACCGGCGGTCTGGTACGTACCCACCACGCTTATGGCTGCGCGCTCAACCACGCCTTCGATCACGGCGCGCCGCTCACCGTGCGGGCTGTTCTTAATGCTCACGGCAACGGTATCGCCGTCCATGATCTCACGCTTGCCGCGACCCATGACCTTGTAGTCGCCGTTTTCGGTTACAACGTAGGCACTGTGCTCATGGAGCTGCACGCGCCCGGTCAGGCTCGGACGGCGTTCGCTGCGCACCGGCCCGCGCTTATTGCGAGCTCCACGCTTATGCTTGTTATTGCGCCCCATGGCGCCTCCTAACTATCGATTGCCGTTTACATTCCAAGAGTCTACCCAAATGATCCCTAGGGGACAAAAAACGGGCCGCCCCATAAGAGACGACCCGTTGGAAGGGATGAATTCCAGGCATGCCTACACGCGCAGGTAGCGGCGCATGGCGATGGCAGAACCAAAGAGACCGATAATCACGCCGACCAGAATCAGCGCAGCATAGGTCACCAGGTAGTACTGCATCGGCAGGGCAAACGACATCCAGCCGATGCTCTCCTGCAGACGCGGAATCATCAAATTGCGCAGCAGCTCCAGAACGCCGATGGAAAGCAGCGAGCCCAAAATGGCCTGCAGTACGCCCTCGGTGATAAACGGGCCGCGAATGAAGCCGTTGCTGGCGCCGACCAGACGCATAATCGCAATCTCACGACGACGCGCCGTGATGGATAGGCGAATCGTGTTGTTGATGAAGATGAAAGCGATAAAGGTCAGAAGGCCAACGAGCACCACGGCGGCGATGCGGATATAGTTGGTCACCTGGAACAGGCGGCTCACTTCCTCCTGGCCGTACAGCACGCTCGCGTTGACGTCGCCGTCATCCGCGATCTTCTGGAAATCGGCATCCTTCTTGAGCTTTTTGGCCGTGCTCTCGACTTTGGACGGATCGTCCATCTCAATTGCAAACGAAGCCGGCAGCGGGTTCTGGCCATCGAGCGCGCTCATGGTGGCGTCGGCGTTGCCCGACATCTTGCTCGTATACTCGGCCAGCGCGTCGTCCTTGTCCTTATAGGTCACGGACTTGACGTTATTCCACGTCTTAAGCTCGGCCTCAAAAGCCTGAACATCGGCCTGATCGGCGTCATCGCTAATGAACGCGTTGATGACAACCTGATCCTCGACGGTGCCGATCACGGAGTTCAGCATCGCGGAGCCCATGATGAACAGGCCGATGATAAACAGCGAAAGGAAGATCGTGATGACGGCGCCGAGCGAGGTAGTCCAGTTACGGAAGAAGTGGCTGATTGCCTCTTTGAAGGAGTAGCCCACGTTAGTTGGTGCCATAGTTGCCGTAACCTCCCCTCTCCTGGTCGCGAATAACGTGGCCGCCCTCGAGGGCGATCACGCGACGGTGCATGCTATCGACCATCTCGCGGTCGTGCGTGGCGACGATCACGGTGGTGCCGGTGCGGTTAATACGCTCGAGCAGCTTCATGATGCCCAGCGAGATCGCCGGGTCGAGGTTACCCGTGGGCTCGTCGCAGATCAGCAGCGGCGGGCGGTTGACCATAGCGCGGGCGACGGCAACGCGCTGCTGCTCGCCACCGGAAAGCTGGTCGGGCAGCGAGTCCATCTGATCGGCCAGACCGACCAGACGCAGCACCTCGGGCACCTGGCTGCGAATGACGCCCTTGGGCTTGCCGATGCACTGCAGGGCAAACGCCACGTTTTCGTAGGCGGTCTTTTGCGGCAGAAGCTTAAAGTCCTGGAACACGGCGCCAATCTGGCGGCGCAGGAACGGAACCTTGCGGTTCTTGATCTTCATGAGGTCCTGACCGGCAACCAGGATGCGGCCGCTCGTCGGCTTGACGTCGCGGTTGAGCGTCGACAGCAGCGTGGTCTTACCCGAGCCGGAGTGACCGACCAGGAAGACGAACTCGCCCGGATAGATCTCGATGTTGATGTCGTCGAGTGCAGGCTTGTTGGGCTGTGCCGGATAGATTTTGGTGACATGCTCCATAAGGATAACGGGCTCGACACCGGCCTGCTTGGCCATCTTCTTGCGGCTGGCCTGCGGATCGATGGGCGCAAACACCGACGTGAAATCGGGGTTGTTGAGCGCGTTATCGAGGCTTGCGACCTCGGCGGCCTGATCGCTCTCGACCACCGGGGCAGCAGGCTGCGTGGGATCGGGAATAGCAGCAAAGAGACCGGACTGCGCAGGCTGAGGAGCCGGCGTCGCAGGGGCCATGGGGTCGGGAATGCCGGCCATGGTAGGCTGCGGCGTGGCGGCACCAGCCTGAGGCTGCTCCACGCGAGCGGTCACGGCCTGAACGGGCTCAAAACCCGCCGTGCCGGAAAGCGCGACATCGCTGGTTGGATTGTAGGCAAAGGGATCGGATGCCGGCTGTGCCTGATCTGCCGGCTGAGCGGGGGCCTGAGCAACAGGCTGGCCCTCTGAATCCGGAGTGGCGAAACGACTGCCCTGGACGCCTGCCTGCGTCTTGGGGGCATCATCGCCCGCACCGGAGGTACGGAAGTGGTTACCCACTGGTGCTCCTTATCGTCGTGCGTTTAAACTACATGAGCGCTTAGTATTTTAGCAGCATTAGCTTTGCTGCACATAAGAAGCATGGCCGTGTTTGGGTCCCTCCGGCCGGACACAGGGTTACTTTCCAAATCGTCCTCGGACATGTCGGAGCCCCCGCTGCGCACTACGTGCGGCGGGGGCTCCTCCGTCCTGCGGAAAGATTTGGAAAGTAACCCTGTGTCCGGCCTGCGATAACTAAGGGGTCGCTGCGTTTTACTTGGGTGCAGCAGCGCCGTGCTTGGGGGCTGAATTGCACTTGGCTGGGATGGGCCCTTATCCCAATAGAAATCCTGCTTGATACGACCTCTTTAGAAGTTGCGGTGAAATAGGGACTGATTGAGCCTTTAAGCTGGCAAAACAGTCCTTATTTCACCGCAACTGAAACAGGGGCGCTCTCCAAGAGAGCGCCCCTGCCGGGTTTCCATAGTACTGGCGAAACAGTTTTATAGTTCTGGCGAAGCAGTCCTTGAGATCCGCCTTGCCTTATGCCAAGAACTCCTTGGTGGTTGCCACGATGTTGGCGGCGTCCAGACCGTACTTGTGCAGAAGCTCGGCACCCGGGCCGGACTCGCCGAAGGTGTCGCTGACGCCGATCTTCTTGAGCGGCGTCGGGCACTGCTCGCACAGGACGTCGGCAACGGCGCTGCCCAGGCCACCGATCACAGAGTGCTCCTCGACGGTCACGACGTGGCCGGTCTTGGTGGCGCTCTTGACGATCAGGTCGGCATCGATGGGCTTGATGGTGTGCATGTTGATGACCTCGGCGTCGATGCCCTCGGCAGCGAGCTGCTCGGCGGCCTCGAGAGCCTCGCCGACCATCAGGCCGCAGGCAATGATGGTCACATCGGCGCCCTCGCGCATGACAATACCCTTACCCAACTCGAACTTGTAGGTCTCGGGATCGTTGATAACCGGCGAGGCCAGACGGGCAAAGCGCATGTACACGGGGCCGTCGCACTCGTAGGCGGCGCGCGTCACGGCGCGGGCCTCGACGTCGTCGGCGGGAACGATCACGGTCATGCCGGGGATGACGCGCATCAGGGCGATATCCTCGCAGCACTGGTGCGTGGCGCCGTCCTCGCCCACCGAGATACCGGCGTGCGTGGCACCGATCTTAACGTTGAGGTGCGGGTAGCCGATGGAGTTACGGACCTGCTCAAAAGCGCGGCCGGCGGCGAACATGGCAAAGGTGCTCGCGAAGGCGACGCGGCCGGTGGTCGCGATACCGGCGGCGACGCCCATCAGGTTGCTCTCGGCAATGCCCACATCGAAGAAACGATCGGGGCAGGCGGCCTTGAACTTGCCGGTCTGCGTGGCGGCGGCCAGGTCGGCGTCGAGGACCACAAAGTCATCGTGCTCGTTGGCGAGCTCGACGAGGGCCTCGCCGTAGCTTACGCGCGTGGCGATTTTCTTGACGTCTGCCATCCTAGAGCTCCTCTCCGGCGGCCGTGAGCTCTGCCATGGCCTGCTCAAACTGTTCATCGTTGGGGGCCTTGCCGTGCCAGCCAACCTGGTTCTCCATAAAGGACACGCCCTTGCCCTTCATGGTCTCGGCGATAATGGCGGTCGGCTGGCCCTTGGTGGCGCGAGCCTCGGCAAAGGCGGCGCGAATCTGGTCAAAGTCGTTGCCGTCGGCGAGCTCCACCACATGGAACTTGAAGGCGCGGAACTTGTCGGCGAGCGGCATGGGGTCGTTGACCTCCTCGACAGGACCGTCGATCTGCAGGCCGTTGTGGTCGACGATCACGCAAAGGTTGTCGAGCCGCTGGTTGCCGGCAAACATGGCGGCCTCCCAGACCTGGCCCTCCTCGCTCTCGCCGTCGCCCAGCAGGGCGTAGGTGCGATAGTCGTCGCCCCAGTGCTTGGCGGCAACGGCCATGCCCACGGCGGCGGAGATACCCTGGCCAAGCGAGCCGGTGGACATGTCGACGCCCGGGGTGTCGTTCATGTTGGGATGGCCTTGCAGGTGGCTGCCGATGTGGCGCAGCGTCTCGAGGTCCTCCTTGGGGAAGAATCCGCGCTCGGCGAGCACGGCGTACAGACCCGGAGCACAGTGGCCCTTGGAAA
Organism: uncultured Collinsella sp.; assembly: GCA_902495945.1. GTDB lineage: Bacteria > Actinomycetota > Coriobacteriia > Coriobacteriales > Coriobacteriaceae > Collinsella. Next base: position 5,009 of record CABUZD010000012.1, on the reverse strand, counting down.
GCACGAAGCGGTCGCGGTCGGCCTTGCGGGGGTCGGCCGGGTCGACGTTCATTTCCTCAAAGTACAGATAGGTCATGATGTCGGCAGCGCCGAGCGAACCGCCCGGATGGCCGGACTTGGCAGCGTGCACGCCGGTGACGATGCCCTTCCTTACCTCGTTGGCAACCTTTTTGAGCTCTTCGTCGCTCATTGTGCCTTCCTTTCATCCTCATTAGACAAAATGCGCACGGCACCGAAGGTAATCCCAACACAGCCGCAATGCACGTACGTCATTCATTATGCTGGAAACTGATGGCTTTACCAGAGTTTTTATCATTATTTGAACAATTTAGCAGGCAGAACCGCTGATGAAACGGTTTATCAATGTGAACGTCTTTTGGATGGAACGCGGTCGACCCTACGCGCTAATGTCCTTGAATCCCTCGCCGAAGGCTTCCGTAACGTCAGCGACCGTCACAATGGCGTGAGGATCGCGCTCACGCACGATCGTCTTGAGGGTATTGAGCTCTCGACGACTCACGATGACCATAACCACCGGCTTCTCGGCACCCGAATACATGCCAGTCGCCTTAAACTTGGTACAACCACGACCCAGGCCATACATGATATCGGCAGCAATATCAGGGAACTTGTCCGAGATGATGAGTACCATACGACGTTTGTTGCCACCATCGACCACGGCATCGATCACGTAGCCGCTAATGACCATCGAAAGGCCTGCATACAGTGCGTTTTCGATCGAAAAGACCGGAGCCGATAGCGCGCATACGGCAACATCGATCGCCATGACGGTCGAGCCCACCGGCAGCGAGGTGTTACGCGAGATGATTTGGCCAATCGTGTCCGAGCCGCCGGTGTTGGCGCCGGCGCGCAACACCATGCCGTAACCGATGCCCGTAATAATGCCGCCCCACATGGCAGGGAGCATCAGGTCCGCATCCGCCAGAGGTGCTACAAACGGGGCGAACAGATCGGTAAAGAAGCCCAGCAGCACAAAGCCCGTCGCGGTCTGCACCACGTAGAACATGCCACCCTCGCGCATAACGACCAACAACAGCAAGGCGTTCATCACGATCGTCTGAATGCCAACGGGAAGCGATAGGCCGCGCGATGCACCGACCGCCTGGATAATGGTGGCAAGGCCCGTAACGCCACCGGCAGCAAGGCCGTTGGGAATCAAAAACAGGTCGGTCGCAATAGCGGCCAGAGCGCACCCCAACATAATCTGGGGCAGGTCGTGAAAGAAGTTCATCGAAAGAATGCGCTTGATGTCCAGACGATATGCCATGCTGCCTCCCTCAAAAAAGCGCACCCAAACGGATGCGCTTCGAACTTCTTGCTGTATTCGATTCTACCGATTCGCCGGACAAAAACCACCCCTGCGCAGGGTTTGCTCTGGATACAAAACCACCCTGCTGGGAGGGTTTTAATCCATTTCCTCATGAACCGGGCGGTTTATGCAGACGGGGTCTCCGCGTCAGCGTTGCCGGTAGCCCAACGGTGATAGCCAATAACAAACGGGTCCAGGTCGCCATCGTCAAGAACGGCCTCGACATTGCTGGTCTCCACGCCCGTGCGTAGGTCCTTAACCATCTGATACGGGTAGAGCACGTAGCTGCGAATCTGGTTGCCAAAACCAATCGTGGTCTTGGGTCCGCGAATCTCATCCAGAGCCTCGGCGCGCTTCTCGAGCTCAATCTCGTACAGGCGAGCCTTGAGGATCTGCATGCACGCGGCCTTGTTCTGGATCTGGCTGCGCTCGTTTTGGCAGGTGACCACAATGCCGCTGGGAAAATGCGTCACGCGCACGGCGGAGTCAGTGGTGTTGACGCCCTGACCGCCCGGGCCGCTCGCGTGGTACACGTCCACGCGGATGTCGTCGGGACTGATCTCAATGTCGATATCATCGGGTAGCACGGGGATGACCTCGACGCCGGCAAACGTGGTCTGGCGGCGCTTCTTGTCGTCGGTGGGGCTGATGCGCACCAAGCGGTGGACGCCGGCCTCGGCGCGCAGCACGCCAAATGCGTCCTTGCCCTCGACGGTAAAGGTCGCGCGGTCAATGCCGATGACCTCGGCCGCAGGACAGTCGTTGATGGTGACCTTCCAGCCGCGACGCTGGCAATACTTCATGTACATCTTAAAGAGCATGAAGGTCCAGTCCTGGGCCTCCAGGCCACCCTGTCCGGGCTTGATAGTCACAATGGCATCGCCGTGATCGAACTCACCGGTAAACCAGCTCGAAAGCTCAAGCTCATCGATGGCACGGGCCAGGCGCTCAGCCGTGGCTGCAGCCTCCTCGCGAAGGGCGGCGGCGTCGGGGTCATCCCCCATCTCCTCGGCAAGCTCCAGCGCGGCGCGGGCATCGGAAAGCTCACCGCGTGCCGTATCCACAGCGGCGATGTCCTCCTTGGCGCGTGCAATCTTCTCCATCGTGACGCGAGCGGCATCGGCGTCGTCCCAAAAGCCCGGGGCGACGCTTTTGGCCTCGAGCTCCGTTACGCGGGTGCGCTTCTCGTCCAAATGGAGGTACGACTCGACCTCGCCGAGTCGGTCCGCAAATGCGTCCAGCTCGGCGGGCGTTACCTCTAAAGCCTCGGCCATTAACGATTCCTGCCGTGGCAGTACTTGAACTTCTTGCCGCTGCCACAGGGGCAAAGGTCGTTGCGGCCCACGTTGACATAAGGGTCATCGCTCTCGGACTTGCGGTAGGTGGTCACCTTGCCGCCGTTGTTGACAGCAGCCGGGCCTCCCTGGACGGCCGTACGAGCCTGAACCTGTGCCTGCTTGCGCAGCACCGAGCTGCCGTTGTCGCCATCGACATCGGCGGGGCCGGAGAAGCGCGCACCCTCGAGCGCGGGGTCCTCCTTGTGCTCCACGGCGTGCGGGGCAGCCTTGATCTCGATGCGCAGAACCGTACGCAGATAATCCTCGTACATAGTATCGACGAGTATCTGGAACGCGCCGTAGGCCTCGGTCTTGTACTCAACTAGCGGGTCGCGCTGGCCAAAGCCGCGCAGGCCGATGCCGGTCTTGAGGTAATCCATCTCCTGCAGGTAGTTCATCCAGCGGGTATCGATGACGCGCAGCATGACCTGGGTATTGAGCTCGCGCATCAAGTCCTCGCCCAGGCGCTCGGCCTTCATGTTGTAGCACTTCTCAACATAGGCCAAGACATCGGCGGCCAGGGCCTCAAAGTCCTCGTCGGGGAACTGAGGGGTATCGATATGCCCGGTCAGCTCGACGACCCACTTACGCAGACCCTCAAGATCGCGCTCGCCCTCGTGGCTGTCCTTGGTGCAGAACTCCTGCACGCAGCGGTACACGGTGTCGTGCATGACCTCGGTGATGTGGTCGGTCAGGTCCTTGCCGTCCAGAATCTTATTGCGCTCGGCGTAGATGACCTGGCGCTGCTTGTTCATGACGTCGTCGTACTCAAGGACGCTCTTACGCATGGAGAAGTTGATGCTCTCGACCTTGTGCTGGGCGCTCTCGACGGCCTTGGAGATGATCTTGTGCTGAATGGGCATGTCGTCGCCCATGTCGGCCGTGACCATCATCTTGGAGACGCGGTCCATCTTGTCGCCGCCGAACAGGCGCATGAGGTCATCCTCGAGCGACAGGTAGAACTGGGTCTCGCCCGGATCGCCCTGACGACCGGAGCGGCCGCGCAGCTGGTTGTCGATACGGCGGGACTCGTGGCGCTCGGTGCCGATAACGGTCAGGCCGCCGGCGGCAAGCACGCGCTCGCGCTCGGCTTTGCAGGTCTCCTTGGCCTCGGCGTTGAATTGCTCGAGCTGCTCGGGCGTCACGTCCTCCATGGTCAGGCCCTCGTACTCAAGGCGCTCGCGCACCAGCTCGTCGGGGTTGCCGCCCAGCAGGATGTCGGTACCACGACCGGCCATGTTGGTGGCGATGGTCACGGCGCCGTAGCGTCCGGCCTGGGCAACGATGTGGGCCTCGCGTTCATGGTGCTTGGCGTTGAGGACCTCGTGTGCGATGCCGCGCTTGGTAAGGGCGGCGGACAGCTTCTCGGAGCTCTCGATGGAGACGGTGCCCACCAGGACCGGCTGGCCCTTGGCGTGACGCCGCTCGACATCGTCGGCGACGGCGTTGTACTTGGCCTGAATGGTGCGGTACACCAGGTCCTCGTGATCCACGCGCTGCACGGGCTTGTTGGAAGGGATGACCTCGACGGGCAGCTTGTAGATCTCGCGGAACTCGGCATCCTCGGTAAGTGCCGTGCCGGTCATGCCGGAGAGCTTGTCATACAGACGGAAGTAGTTCTGCAGGGTGATGGTGGCCAGGGTCTGGTTCTCCTCGCGTACGAGCACGCCCTCTTTGGCCTCGATGGCCTGGTGCAGGCCCTCAGAATAGCGGCGGCCCTCCATGATGCGGCCGGTGAACTCGTCGACGATCTTGACCTCGCCGTTGGTGACCACGTACTGCTTATCGCGGTGGAACTTGTACTGGGCCTTCAGCGCTTGCTGCAGGTGGTTGACCAGCTGGCCGGAGAGATCGGCATAGATGTCATCGATACCCAGGCGGCGCTCAATTTTCTTAAGACCGCGCTCGGTGGCGGCAATGGTGTGCTTGGCCTCGTCCATGACGTAGTCGCCCGTGGGTTCAACGTCCTCGGTGGCGGTAAGCATGTCGTGCGACACGTCCTCGCCGCGCTCAAGGCCACGCACGGCACGCGCGAAGTCCTTGTAGGTACTGGCGGACTTGGTGCCAGCGCCCGAGATGATCAGCGGGGTGCGGGCCTCATCGATCAGGATGGAGTCGACCTCGTCGACGATGGCGTAGTTGTGGCCGCGCTGCACGCGCTGCTCGGGACGGGTAACCATGTTGTCGCGCAGGTAATCAAAGCCGAACTCGGAGTTGGTGCCGTAGGTAACGTCGGCCTGGTAGGCCGGACGCTTGAGCTCGAGCGGCATGTTGTTCTGGAGCAGACCGACGGTCATGCCCAGGTACTTATAGATGCGGCCCATCCACTCGGAGTCACGCTT
>CABUZD010000011.1 GCA_902495945.1 uncultured Collinsella sp. | reverse complement strand
TGTGCGGGGTCTGGTGTGTGCCGCGCCGGGTGTGTGTCCTCTTCGGGCCCCCCCCCCCCCCGCCCAGGTCCGCCGGGATCACGACAGCTTGACGATCGGTGCAAAACCTTTCATAAGCTTTTTGGTCTGGCCGGTCTTTTCGAATTGAACCTCGATCATGTCTCCGGCGACCGAGATCACGGTACCCGTGCCAAAGGTCTTGTGGCTCACGGTATCGCCTGCGGCAAAGTCCTGCGATGCGCTGGCGCGATCGACCTTGCGCTCCACCGTCGGGGACACCTTGGACGAGGGCTTTTTGGCTCGCGGTGCGCCCGAGCCAAAGGTCGAGGCAACACGGCCGGCGTCTGGCGAGACCCCACGATGGCGCTCGGTCCCGTAACTGCTGCCGCCAAAGAAGTCGTCAAAGCTCGATCCGCCGCGCGAACCGGAACCGCCGGTCGAGCGCGTATGCGAACCGAACACCTTGCCGCCATACATGTCCGAGCCCATGCCCGATCCAAAGGTGCCGTGTCGGTCGCCGCGCTTCTCCCAGCCCGTGCCCTCAAAACCGGCAGAACCGATACCGCTAAACTCGATATCCTCAAACGGAATCTCGTTGAGGAAGCGCGAGCGCGGATTGGCAGAGGTCGAGCCGTAGGTGCGACGCGTTGCCGCATAGGTCAAGAACAGGCGCTTGCGAGCACGCGTGATGGCAACGTAGGCCAGGCGACGCTCCTCCTCGAGCTTGCCCAGATCATCGCTGCCGCCAAAATCGTGCACGTGCGGGAAGATGCCCTCCTCCATACCGGCCACGAACACCGCCGGGAACTCCAGGCCCTTGGCGGAGTGGATGGTCATCATGGTGATGGCATGCGTCTCGCCTGCCAAAGAATCCAAGTCGGAGCGCAGGGCCAGCCACTCCATGAGTGCCGGCAGTGCCTTACAGGTGAGCGGACCGTAGGTGCGCTCGATCTCGTCGGCATGCACGGCACCCGCCGGCATCTCCGTTGGCGTGGCATAGGCGTTACCCGCGATGGCGGCGGCCAGGGCATCCTGCGGCGAGAGCGCTGGAGCGGCTAGGCTATCGAGCGGGTTGGAACCAGCGGCGTCGCGAGCGCCGACCAGCGCCTCAAACGAAGACGCGGGCGCGGACGGTCCCGGCTCGGGCGCGGGCGCGCTCACCACGACGGGCTCGAGCTCGGCGCCGGCGGGCACGTCGGCAACACCGGCCGCGCGCAGCTCTTCTAGGCTCTCGAGCGTGCCCTCGATATCCTCGTGCGTCTCTTCAAATTCGGCAGCGACGCCCAGGAATTCCTGGATGTTCTCGGCGCGGCTCTCGGACTCCATGGTGCCTTCGGCGCGGAAGGCCTGCAGCAGGCCCGTCTTGTCGACGATCATCTCGACGACGTCCTTGAGTTCGCCGTCCATGCGGCGACCCTCGCGCACCAGCGACACAAAGCTCGACAGGCCGTTGCGGACCTTGGCGCTAAACATGCCCGTCTCGGCCGTCGCGATCTCGCAGGCCTGGAAGAACGAGCAACGGTTGTCGCGCGCCAGCTGCTCGATCTTTTGGATCGAGGTGGAGCCGATGCCGCGGCGCGGCGTGTTGATGACGCGCTTGACGCTCATCTCGTCGGCCGGGTTCACGATCATCTTGAGGTAGGCCATGACGTCGCGGATCTCGGCGCGGTCGAAGAATCGCGTGCCGCCCACGATCTTGTAGGGCACGCCCGCACGCAGGAACATATCTTCGAGAATACGCGACTGGGCGTTAGTGCGGTAGAACACGGCGATGTCGTCGTAACTCGTGCCCTTGGAGTGCAGCTTTTCGATCTCGCCGGCAATCCAGCGGCCCTCGTCGCGCTCATCGCTTGCTTGGAAGGCCTGAATCTTCTCGCCGTCGCCCTCGGCCGTAAACAGGCGCTTGTCCTTGCGCTGCGAGTTGTGACGCACCACGGCGTTGGCAGCGCTCAGGATATGACCCGTGGAGCGGTAGTTCTGCTCCAGCTTGACGGTCTTGCAGTTTTTAAAATCCTTCTCGAAGTCCAGGATATTGGTGATGTCAGCGCCACGCCAGCTATAAATGGACTGGTCGTCGTCGCCCACAACCATGAGGTTTTGGTACTTGGCGGCCAGCAGGTTGGCGATCTCGTACTGGACGTGGTTGGTGTCCTGATACTCGTCGACGCTAATGTAGCGGAAGCGCTCCTGGTACTTGTCGAGCACCTCGGGGCGGGTGCGCAGCAGCTCGAGTGTGCGCACAAGCAGGTCGTCGAAGTCCATGGCGTTGGCGGCACGCAGGCGGCGCTCCAGCTCCAGGTAGACTTGCGCGGTCTTTTTGTCATTAGGGCTGTCGGCGGATTTGAGCATGTCCTCGGGCCCGATCATGGCGTTTTTAGCCGAGCTGATCTTGCTGCGGATCATGTTGATGGGGAACTGCTTTTGCTCAATGCCGAGCGCCTGCATAATGTCGCGCACCATGCGCTTTGAGTCGTCATCGTCGTAGATGGTGAACTGCCCGGTGTAGCCCAGCAGGTCGGCGTCCTCGCGCAGCATGCGCACGCACATAGCGTGGAAGGTGCACACCCACATGCCGCGGGTGCCGCTGGGGATGAGCGCTGCCAGACGCTCGCGCATCTCGGCCGCGGCCTTGTTGGTAAACGTGATGGCAAGAACCTGCCAGGGCTTAACGCCCAGGTCGCCAAGCATATGCGCGATGCGGAAGGTCAGGACGCGGGTCTTGCCCGAGCCGGCGCCGGCAAGGACCAGCAGCGGGCCCTCGGTGGTCAGGACCGCCTCGCGCTGGGCGGGGTTCAGGCTATCGATATCGACGAGCGGCTTGGCGGGTTTGGGCGCCGGAGCCGGGGCGTCGTAGATGTCGAGCGGAACGAGTTCGGGTTCCGGCGCGGCGGGGGCGGTGTACGCATCGAGCGGCACGGGTTCCGGCGCAGGCGGCACGGGCGCGGCAGTGTTCTTTTCCCAGGGCAGGGGCTGGGTCATGGGCGACTCCTCATCTGACGGACGGCGCGCCTGCGGGCAGCGCCATAGTTTGAGCCGTACCAGTATACCGAGCCGCGCGGACACCGACGCAAATCACACCACGACTCCGTGCGCCACCACCACCCAAGCATCACCAAATAAGTTGCGGTGAAATAGTTCCTGAAACCAGCCTTCTGGCCCCCAAACAGGAACTATTCCACCGCAACTACGATTGGCTCGGAGGGATAGAATATCTACCATTCCTACCCCGTCCCCACATGGCAGGAGGGTTGCTGTGAAGCATAGGGTGCTCTATTACATGGTCGATGGTTCGACCGAGGCGGGTCAGGCGGCGCTCGACACAATCGAAGGTGGCGATCAGATTGAGCTGGTGGGCTGCGCGCACGAGCCCAATGTCTGCCCCACCGTCGAGCAGCTGGCAGGCTGCGAGGGCTTTGTCGGCGAGTTCGGCCCCGTCGATGATGCATGTGCCGACGCCATGGCCGCCACGGGGATGCGCATTGTCTCGAACATGTCTATCGGCCTTAACCACGTTGCCGTCGAACTCCTAGCCTCTCATGGCATCACCGTCACCAACTGCCCTGGGTACTGCTCAGACGACGTCGCTCAACACACCATCGCTTTGATGCTTGACCTGATGCGCCAAGTTACGTTTCTTAACCGCGATGTGCGTGACGGCGTTTGGAATCCACTTGCCGGTTATACCATGCACCGCACGCAGGGTCGCACACTGGGGCTTGTCTTTTTTGGCAGCATCGCGCGTGCCGTGGCGCCCATCGCACAAGCGCTTGGCATGAAGGTGCTGGTGTGGGCGCCGACCAAGAGTGCAGAAGAGCTCGCTGCGACAGGCTGTGCCAAAGCACAAACGCTCGATGAGTTACTCGGCACATCGGATATCGTCAGTCTGCACTGTCCCCTGATTCCAGAGACCGAAAAACTCATCGGCAAGCGCGAGCTTGCACTCATGAAGCCCACGGCATTTTTGATTAACACGGCCCGCGGGCCCATCGTGGATGAGGATGCCCTGGTCGCCGCGTTGAACGAGGGCATCGCCAGCGGTGGCACGCGCGGCATCTGCGGCGCCGCGCTCGACGTACTCGCCGACGAGACCGCGCCCAACCAGGCCCTGATCGCGCATCCGCGCTGCATCGTCACACCCCATTGCGCCTACAGCACGCAGGAAGCCTACGACACCGTCCGTCGCATGTCGCTACAGGCCGTAGTAGACAAGCTCGTCTTTAACCGCAAGCCCAAGCACACCGTGGCCGAATAATTAGTGCAAAGAGGTCGGGTTTGTCTGTACCAAGTTGGTGCAAAGTAACTTGACCCCAATGCACCAAAAAAGTTGCGGTGAAATAGGGACTGTTGGAGCCTTCAACAAGGCCTTTTAATCCCTATTTCACCGCAACTCCGATAGATATCGCGTATTCGAATACGGCAGCGAGCGGCTGCCAGAGCGACTACTAAGTTAGAGGCCGAGCATAGGCTCCAGGACAAAGAAGTACGCGAGCACCACGATGCCCAGGATGATGCGGTAAACACCGAAGCACTTAAAGTCGTGACGGCGGACGAAGCCCATGAGCCACTTGATAGCGATGAGCGAAACCACAAAGGCCACAACGCAGCCCACGCCCAAGATAGCGACCTCGTTGGCGCCGAACGTGCCGCCCTTGATGAAGTACTTGACCAGCTTGAGCGCACTCGCGCCAAACATGACAGGGATGGCCAGGAAGAACGTGAACTTGGACGCCACCGAACGCGTGCAGCCCAAAAGCAGGCCACCGATGATGGTAGAACCGGAACGAGACGTACCAGGCACCAGCGAAAGCACCTGGAAGCAGCCGATACCCAGCGCAGTCTTCCAACTCAGGTCCTCGAGCGTGGCGATGGAGCCAAAGTCCAAATTCTCGTCATCGTCCTCATCCTCAGCGGTAGCCGCGGCGGGCGCCGCAAAGTGCGCACCGGCGGGACGTCCGCCCGCCACCACAGCACGCGAACCAAACGAACCGGCAACGGCCATTTCCTCGCGCTTGCTCGCGCGCCAGTTCTCAATCACGATAAACAGTACGCCGTACACAATGAGCGCCAGCGCCACGACGGGAGCATTGTAGAAATGCTCCTCCATCCAGTCGTTGAGCGGCAGACCGATCGCCGCGGCGGGAATGCAGCCGAGCACAATCTTGCCCCACAGCACCCAGGTGTCGCGACGGCCCTCCTTGCCCTTGCTGGGCGAGAACGGGTTAAGGTCATAGAAGAACAGGACGCAGACGGCCAAAATGGCGCCAAGCTGAATCACGACCAGGAACATATTCCAGAACGTCTCGCTCACGTTCATCTTGACGAACTCGTCCACCAAGATCATGTGACCGGTCGACGAAACGGGCAGCCATTCGGTGATGCCCTCGACCAGGCCCATGAAGGCAGATTTTAGAAGCTCGATGATATCCAAAGGGACCCCCTCGTTAGACACCCGCCGGTAGATGTTCTGCGGACGATGCGGGCGATGTCCCATTATCAACCGTTGGCGGCACGCCTGTGCCTACCCTTACCAAAAAACTCGCCCGTTCACAGAATTGCGAGCGGTCAAATCCGAATCCTTGGGTATAACTGCAACAAGATAAAGTGTCCGGCGGCCAACGCGCCCGCGCCCGCCCGACGCACGAGCCCCGCGCCCGTGCGATAGACCAAGGAGGAAACCATGAACGAGGGCTATACCAAGGTATTTGTTTCACTCGACGGTACTGAGCAGCAGGATTTTGTGCTCGCACGCGCCATCAAGGTCGCCGCGAACAACGGCGCTAAGCTGATCATCGGCCACGTTATCGACTCCACCGCGCTCGAGAGCGCCGGTTCCTATCCGGTCGACCTGGTCAACGGCTTGGAGGAGGCCTTTAACAACTCCATCGCCAAGCAGCTCGAGGAGGCCAAAGCCAATCCCGACATTCCCGAGGTCGAGGTCATGATTCGCACCGGCCGCATTCGTGAGACGCTCAAGGATGAGATGCTCGACGTGGTCAAGCCCGATCTGGTGCTCTGCGGTGCCCGCGGCCTGTCCTCAATTAAGTACGCGCTCTTGGGCTCGATTTCGACGTTCCTGCTGCGCAATACGGACTGCGACATTCTGGTCGTGAAGTAGCGTTGCTCCCACCGGCCGCGGGGCCTGCGGGGTTTCCACGGGCACGTCCTCGCCGCGTTGCGGCTGCGGGATGTGCCCTTAGGAAACCCCTCCCGGCCCCGCGGCCTTCGCGGCCTTACTTCAGCGTGTTGGCTTAATAGATAAATGGCGGGCCGCCCCGTTTGGGGCGGCACGTTTTTGTTATAGGAGATTCATTTGAGCCTCATGGCTATGTTCACGTTCGGGAACATAGCACCAATTACTTTAGCTAAGTTCACGTTCGGGAACATAGCCGTCCGCACCGTAAGACGGGCTAACTACTCAAAGTATTGGAACTTGTTGGTTGAGAAGGCAAACGTAACGACGAAGCCTTCTCCGGGCTCGGACGCTGCGGTGACGTCGATGCCCATCTTGGAGCACAGGCGCGCCACCAGGTAGAGGCCGATGCCCGTTGCACGCTTGGTGGTGCGACCGTTGTCGCCGGTAAAGCCCTTCTCGAACACGCGGGGCAGGTCGGCCGCGCTCACGCCGCAGCCGTTGTCCGCGACGGTAAGCTCGATGCGCTCGCTTGCCAGGCCCTCGTCCAACAACGCTCCCGAAAACACGATCTTCGCGCCGTCCTCACGCGCATATTTAATGCTGTTCTGGATGAGCTGGCCCAGAATAAACTCGAGCCACTTCTCGTCGGTAAACACCTCAAAGTCGAGGTTCTCGCACACCGGCGCCACGTGCGCCGCGATAAGCTCGCGCGCGTTGGCCTTAATCGCGCCCGTCACTAAGGTCTTAAGATCCCAGCGGCGAATCAGGTAGTCGCGCTCCACGACTTCCGAGCGCGCGTAGTACAGCGCCTGGTCGATATAGCGCTCCACGCGAGCCAACTCACGGCCCAGGTCATCCACGCGCGACAGGTCGTCTTCGCTGCCGTCCAGGTTTTCCAAAATTAGATGGGCCGCCGCCAGGGGCAGTTTGGCCTCGTGGACCCAACTCTCGATATAGTCGCGATAGTCATCGGTCTGACGCCGGCCTTCGGCAACCTCGTCGCAGGCAGCCTTGCCAACCCGGCGCAAGACCTCGTACTCAAGCTCGCCCTCGGCATAGGTCGGGCATTGCACCATCTCCTGCACCCATGCGGGACTCTCGAGCTCCTCTGCCGCACGCCCCAGCTGGCGCAGAAAACGACGACGACGCGCGTACTCGATCACGATGCCGAGCATACCGAAGATAAAGGACACACCAACCGCCACGACCACGATAGAAACGGGTGCGCCGGCGACCGTCAGCACAAAGCAGCTCAGTAGCACGCCGCACGTCCACACGGCGACGGGAAGCAGTGCGTCTTTAAAGAACTTGGCAAACGACATAGCCGGCCCCTAGACCGAATAGCCTTGGCCGCGATGCGTGGTCAAATACCCCTTGATGCCGATTTTTTCGAGCGTGGTGCGCAGGCGGTTGATGTTGACGGTAAGCGTGTTGTCGTCCACGAAGGCGTCGGAGTCCCACAGGTCCTGCATGATGGCCGGACGCGAGACGATCTTGCCCGCGCGACCCAAGAGCAGCGAGAGGATACGCAGCTCGTTTTTGGTGAGCTCGGTACTGTCGCCGGTTGCCGTATTGGTGACCATGGAGCGGGCGAGGTCGAGCTCCAGTCCCTTGTGGACGAGCGTGCTGCGCTCGCCTGCCGCCGCGGTGCGACGCAGCAGGGCGTTGATGCGCGCCACGAGCACACGGGCGCTATAGGGCTTGGGAACAAAGTCGTCCGCGCCGAGCGTCATGGCCATGACCTCGTCGATCTCGGTCGCGCGCGACGTGAGGACGATGATGGGAACCTCGGATTCGCGGCGAACCTCGTGGCAGATATGCTGGCCGTCCTTAACGGGAAGCGTGAGGTCGAGCAGCACCAGGTCGGGCGCGGCGGCGAGAATATCGCGCGAAACGTGCTCGAATGATTCGCATGCCTCGACCTCAAAACCCGCACGGGCAAGGATATCGGCAAGCTCGCGACGAATGGGCTCGTCGTCCTCAACGATATAGATCAGCGCCATGGATTCCGCTCCCCCCTTGGTTGTCTTGCCACCATTATGGCTGCGGAGCCGCAGGTGCGCGCCTTGCGCGTCACCAAGGTGACAGAACTGTTCGCGAGCGGCAGGGGCTTGCCCCTCGCTCGCAACGGGCACGGGAATTAAATGAGTTTTTAATCCCCGTCCCAGAAACATCATTTAGCGGCGGGCGCGAAGCTTTTCGTAGCCGTCGGCGAAGAAGGCGACCGTGGCGGCGTCGGCCTCGGCGGCGTCCGTCTCGGTTGCGGGGACCACGCCGTGTTCGTCGCTCACCAGGAACAGGGCGCCCTTAAGCTGCGCGGGAATGTCCACGCGCGTGACCGGGATGCCCTTGGTCTGGGCCAGCTGCTCGATGAGCGTCGCCGTGCCGCACAGGCACTCGTCCGCCGGCGCCACAAAGGCGAGCTCGCCGTTGTTGACGGCGGCGAGCAGCTCGGGCGCCACGCCGGTCTCGTCGGCTTCGGAGCGAGCCTCGGCAGAACGGGCACGCAGCGCCTTGGCCGACGTGTCGGCCAGCGGCTCGTACTCGCCCACCGTCATGGCGGCGTTGCCGTTAACGTCGATCACCAGCATGAGCACACCGTCGCGGGCGGTGTAGTCGCCCTCGGCAAGTGACCACTCAACGTGCTGCTTTGCCCAGCTGAGCATGTTATGGGTAAGCGGCTCGCCCTGCACCAGGCGCTCGGATAGCGCGCGGATGTGGCGATTGAGCATGGGCACCTTTTTGTTGGACATGCGCCAACGGCAGATGAGCGCGGGCTTGTCGAGCGTGAACTTCTCGACCGCCTCCTGATTGGCGCAAAAGTCCTCGTACGCACGCTGATCCTCAGCATTGCCAAACAGCTCGTCATCATCAATCTGGGGCATGGTTATACCTTTCGTATTAGTCATTCCGTCCTCTTATACCAAAAAGACGGCCCTCCAAACGGAGCAGCCGTCTTTTGCAGAGATTATTTTGTCCCAGGGCGGAACTTAGTGACGGAAGTGGCGAGCACCAGTAAAGACCATCGCAATGCCATGCTCGTTGCAGGCCTGGATGCTCTCGTCGTCGCGCTTGGAGCCGCCGGGCTGAATGATGCAGGTCACGCCGTGCGCAGCAAGCACGTCGACGTTGTCGCGGAACGGGAAGAATGCGTCGCTTGCGCAGGCAAAGCCGCCCTTCTCCACGCCCTCGCGCTCGCAGAAGTCCTCGGCACGCTCGCAGGCCAGCAGCGCAGAATCCACGCGGTTGGGCTGACCCGGGCCCATGCCAATGCCGGCCTTGCCCTTGGAGACCAGGATGGCGTTGGACTTAACGCCCTTGCAGACCTTCCAGGCAAACTCGAGCTCGGCCATCTCGGCGTCGGTGGGCTTGCGGTCAGTGGGGAACGTAAAGGTCGCGGGATCCTCGGTCACGTGGTCGACCTCCTGCACCAGCATGCCGCCGTCGACGGAGCGCAGCTCCACCTGAGCGCCGTGGTCCACGCCGCCGGTAGCCAGCACGCGCAGGTTGGGGCGCTTAGCCATGCGCTCGAGCGCCTCATCGGTATAGCTCGGGGCGATGATGACCTCGACGAACTGCTTGTTCTGATCGGCAAAGTGCTCAACCAGATCAAAGGGAACCTCGCGGTTGCAGGCGATGATGCCGCCAAAGGCGCTCTTGGGATCGCAGGCGAAGGCGCGGTCGTAGGCGGCCGTGATGTCCTCGGCAACGGCAGAGCCGCAGGGGTTCTGGTGCTTGAGGATCACGCAGGCCGGCTCGTCGAACTCGCGGACCAGGTTCCAAGCGGCGTCGGCGTCCAGATAGTTGTTGTAGCTGAGCGGCTTGCCCTGGATCTGCTCGGAGCCCACGAGCGGGAACTGCGAGCTCGCGGTGTTCTCGCAGCCCTCGGCAAAGCGGTAGACCGTAGCCTTCTGCTGAGGATTCTCGCCATAGCGCAGGTCGTCGACCTTCTCCAGCGAGATCTCGAGCTTGGCAGAGGTGTCCGCCACGTCGCTTGCCTGGGCGGCAAGCCAACGGGAGATAGCCGTGTCGTAGGCGGCGGTGGTCTGGTAGACCTTCACCTGCAGGCGACGACGGGTGGAAAGCGTGGTGCAGCCACCGGTCTCGTGCATCTCGGCCAGGACGGCATCATAGTCGGCCGGGTCGGAAATGACGGTAACGCTCGTGGCGTTCTTGGCAGCAGAGCGCAGCATGGAGGGACCGCCGATATCGATGTGCTCGATGGCGTCTGCGAAGGTGACCTCGGGGTTGGCGACGGTCTTCTCGAACTCGTACAGGTTGACGACGACCAGGTCGATCAGCTTAATGCCGTGCTGAGCCGCCTCCTGCATGTGCTGCTCGGAATCGCGGCGGGCCAGCAGCGCGCCGTGAACCTTGGGGTGCAGGGTCTTAACGCGGCCGTCCATCATCTCGGGATAGCCCGTGAACTCCTCGATGGGGGTTACGGGAACGCCCGCGTCCTCGATGGCACGAGCCGTGCCGCCCGTAGAGATGATCTCGACGCCAAAGTCATCGACCAGCGTCCGTGCGAAATCGACGACGCCCGTCTTATCGGTAACCGAGATCAACGCGCGTGCGATCTTCACATCAGATCCCATGCAGTCCTCCTGTCTGGTACGCCGCCGTGCTCTGTGAGTCGGTGATACGTCGATCTGCAGCGCTCGCGCAGCGGCAATGAAAATACTGATTTAATGTAGCGCATCGAGCGCATCGATGCACTCCGCAACGGGCGCATGTGCAGAAAAAATTTGCGAGCGGAGGGGATGGGCACGGCACTGGGCACGGTGAGTTCATGGAACACAGGGGCACCATAATTTGATGCCAATGGCGTGGTAGAACTGTGCTCGATATGCATCCGCAAAAGAAAGAGGCACCATGGTCTCGCGGGTTCTCTACCGACCGTTTGATACCGAAGACTTCGACGCCATCGCGCTGATTCTGCAGCAGCTTTGGCATAACAATTCGGATAACGATGAGTACAACCGCCTTGAGGCCGCGTGCGACCTCGCCTACTGCCTTTCGTCGTCGACGTTTTCACAGGTTGCGGTGATTGACGGCGAGGCGCGCGGTATTGCACTTGCACGCGCAGGACAGAACCCCGGCGTCACTATCAACGAGCATTGGATGGATACCGAACGCGCGCTGCTATCGCAGATGCGTGAGCTAGAGCCCGATGCGTGCGCCGAGTATCTCTCGTTTGTGCGCGCAACCATCCGAACCAACAACCGCCTGCTCGAGAGCAGCCCGTTGCCGCACGACAACGAGGTCACGCTGCTTGCCGTGGATCGCGATGTCCATGGCCTGGGCGTTGGCACGGTTCTGCTCGATGCCGCGGTCTCGCACCTGTCCTCGCTTGGAGCGACGAGGGCGCACCTGTACACCGACTCCAACTGCTCGTGGAAGTTCTACGAGCTGCACGGCTTTAAGCGCACGGCCACGCACCGCGCCAACCGCGAAGAGCGCCGTCACGACATGCCGCGCGAGAGCTTCCTCTACGAACTCGACCTAACAGCCTAAACCTGGCAGCTATACCTAGTCATTTAGGAACGTCCCCAGTGACTAGTCGTTGGGGACAGTCTTCGTAGGTAGCGCATAAAAATAGTCGTTGGGGACGTTCTTAAATGACTAGTCGTTGGGGACAGTCTTGAGCAAAACGACCGACGAAGCCCTTTTTGAGGTCGCTATATAGGGGTTCGCAAATAGCTGTGGTCAAAAAACATCAAATATGAGTACTGTTACCTTTTTAGTAGCAGCGCAATTCGGCTTTTTCGGGTCTCTTAGACGTCTCGACGCGTTGGATGAACTAACGTATCTCCCCAAATGTACAATAAAATGAACTCCTAACGAGAAATAATCTCGTTCGGAGTCCATTTTTAATACAAACAAATGTGACAATCTAGGCAACAGTACTCATATTTGGCATTTTTTGCCCACTGCCCCTTGCGCGAAGGTCCGCAGCGGAAAGCATGGCCCGTTTCGATGCACAAAAATGGGATGAATCTTCCCTGGCAACCGCCCAGAAAGATCCACCCCAAAGCAAGCGCTCGCTAGAACGTTCCGCCGCCGCCTCCGCCGACGCCGCCGCCTCCGCCGCCCGAGAAGCCGCCGCCACCGCCGCCGCTCGAGCTATCGGAACTCGAAGCCAGCTCACGGATGTTCTCGTGATACACGTCATCGAACGAATCGAGCGGGGACTGGTTTCCGTAGTGATGGTAGTACCACCAGTAGCAGGGATAATTGTCGTAGAAACCGTCGGCCTCGCGCACCTCGGGCGGCACGGCCTCGGCCAGCTGTCGCAGCACTTCTTTCGAAACGCCCAGGGCAACGCCCATCACCAGCAGCTTGTTCCACAGCACCAGATCGCCGGGAACGGCTTCCTTTAGACGCGTGAAGTCCTCGAGCCAATGCTTAAGTGCCTTGCAGCGAGCCGCCACCTCGGCGCCCTCCGGCGTAAAGCGGCGGAACGTAAGGCCCACGCCGATACCCACCAGCACAATCGGCACCGAGATAACCGCGGCGGTAATGTTCGCCTGCGCGCCATCGGTAAAGAAGATGGATCCCACGGGAACAAAGGCAATCAGGATACCAAGAACCAGGCAAAACACCATTGCAACAATGCCGTCCGAGGCAACGTACTCGCTATCAGCCAACTTGCCCTTAACGGTGTTCTGATAGTCCTCGAGCTTATCACCCACGGGTGTAGCGTGCTGCTTGACGTAGTGCTGCAGCTCGTCGAACGTGCGCGAACGATCGCCGTTCTCGTCAGGCTTAGCACCGGCAAAGAAGACCTTGAGCACCATGCGGTCAATGCCCTTGGCCGACTTCCAGCCCGCATCACTCACCGTCACGCGATACGTCTGCTCTTCTTTTTCACGCCCCAACAGACCCTTCTTGGCCTTGGTCACGGTCGCCTGCTCTAGCTTGATCACACGGTCGTCAGTGAGCTTCATGAGCGTGGCGATATATGCCTGATCGGGCACCTCGTTCCAGCTCATGAGGGCCGAAAGCACGGCGGGATGGTCGGCCGAGGGCACATCGCGGAAATATTCGTCCTGGAAAAGCGGCTTAGGCTTGCGCTTGCGCAGCTTGAGCATAACGATTGTGCCGGTAAAGGCCACCGCCGCAACAACACTTAGCACGGCAAGTGCATTGGCAATCATGCGAGCGTGAGCGCGGCGGGCGTTAGCTTCGTCGGCCCATTCCTTCTCTTCGCTCAGGATCGTTGACATGCGCTCTTCGCCCGAGGCGGCAAGCTGCGGCACCCAGTCGCTGGGGAAGGCGATGCGTGCCTCGGCGAATTCGCCCTGATGCACGCAGGGAATGGTATAGGTGACCATGGGTTCGTCCGCATCGAGCGATACATCGCCCGTCAGCGGGCCGTGGCCCCATGCGCGGAAGTTATCGCCCTTGACGGCCGCCGTCCCGGCAGCGGCATTTGCGAAGCGCACTTCCATCTCGACGTCATCGGAATCCGCAGACCAGCCGTCACCCACGAACTTCCAGTAGAGCTCGGCGGTATCGGCCCAGTTCATGACCGCACCGGTCATGGAATAACTCACGTAGTAGATTGCACTGTCGCCGCTCTCGTGAGGGCTGAACACCTTAATCCTTACGCCGTCACCGGTCTGCTCGACCGTGTAGACGCCAGAGTCGCCCTTGTCCGCGCTATCGACTTTGTTAAACGCGGTGTCCTCTTCCTCGACACTCAGCACGTCGACGCCCGCCGTGCCGTCCTGCTGGTTGGTGCCCGTATTGATCTCCCAAAACACGCCGTTGATATCGTCGTCGAAATCAAACTGGCGTCCCTCGACAACGGTCAGCGATCCATCGGCCTCGACCGTGGCGCCGATATAGGTCTGGGTCATGGAGTAGCCGTCGGCGTGCGCGGCGACAGGCAGCAGCAACAACGCAAGCGTGACGAGCACGCAGACGGAGGCGAATCGCGCAAACAGGTGGCGCTGCCGGCTGACTTTGGCGGCGAGGGTGTTCATAGGCACATCCTTTGTCTGTAAAACCAACAGCGCCATTGTCCCACGTTTGCGGGTACGCATGACGAACATCTAGGCCAGCGGAGTATCAAACGGGACGAAAGTCACGCCCGCACCCCGGCAGCTAGTCATTGGGGACGTTCTTAAATGACCAGTCATTAGGGACACCCTTGGCATGGCCAGCGCCAGCAATAGATACCACTTCATAGCTCCGTCACAGGTGTAGCGGCTTTGTGTGGGCGCGGCGTTAGCCGATTAAGCCGGCGAGCGAGGGGCATAAAGCAGTTGAGCGAAAACGGTTTGCCCCTTTGCCGTTCGCTTGAGGATCATGTCCCCCTTTTCCGCGGAAACCCCGGCAGTTGCGAAGAGCTGCCGGGGTTTCTGTCGTTTGAGGGGTTGGGCTGGCGGGCGGCGATCGAGCTGTCGAGCCGGTGGTCCGGCACGCGCAACGCGCGGCCACGGCAACTTGCAGGCCACGGCAGCGTCTCCCCCACCGCACCCCGCGCTATACTCGTCCGCATGGATATCAACGCACGCAACATAGCAACACACGCTGTGGCCACGTCGACGGCGCCCAACAGCAAGCTCGCCCCCGCCCTCGCGCCCGTCGTGGGCCGCTTCGCCCCGTCGCCCTCGGGCCGCATGCACCTGGGCAACGTGTTCAGCTGCCTGTGCGCATGGCTTTCGGCCCGCAGCCAAGGCGGCAGCATCGAGCTGCGCATCGAGGATCTGGACGATCGTTGCAAGCGCCCGGAACTTGCCGCTCAACTGATTGACGACCTGGCCTGGCTGGGGCTTGAGTGGGACGAAGGCCCCTACTACCAGCACGATCGCCTGGACTTGTACGAGGACGCCCTGCACCAGCTGCAAGACGCCTGCCTCACCTACCCTTGTTTTTGCACGCGCGCCGAGCTCCACACCGCAAGCGCACCGCACGCGAGCGACGGCACACCCATCTACCGCGGCGCCTGCCGAGGCCTTTCTGCCGAGGAGGTTACCCGTCGCAGCATCCTGCGCGCTCCGGCCACGCGCCTGCGCGTGCCTGCCGTCGACGACTTCGCAGACGATGTGATTGAATTCGTGGACCGCACGTATGGTGCCCAATGCGAGGCGCTCGCCACCGAGTGCGGCGACTTTTTGGTGCGCCGCAGCGATGGTGTTTTTGCCTATCAACTGGCCGTGGTGGTCGACGACGCTGCCATGGGCGTCACCGAGGTCGTGCGCGGATGCGATCTGCTGGGCTCCACGCCCCGCCAAATCTACCTGCAGCATCTGCTGAGACTTCCCACGCCGCGCTACGCGCACATTCCACTGCTCATGTCGCCGGACGGTCGCCGCCTTTCCAAGCGCGACCGCGATCTGGACCTGGGCGAGCTACGCGCCCGCTTTGGCGCGCCCGAGGCACTGCTGGGCTGGCTCGCCGGGCAAACGGGCATCGCGCCGGACGCCACACCGCGCTCTGCCGAGCAGCTGGTCGAGCACTTTAGCTGGGATGTCATCCGCGCGCACCGGGAGAACATCACTGTAACGGTCGAGTAGCCAGCCACCCCGCCCCTACGCGACATCCCAGGGCTGGAGTTCGTCGCCCAAGCGAACGGCGCAGTCGTAGAGCACGGTATGGCGCTCGGCAGGGTTGGCATCCCGATGAAAATGGCCGTAGTACCAGCGCTTGTAATCCAAGCGGTCTTCCAGCTCATCGAAAAATGCCGTAAGTCGATCAACCGTGGGGCAATTCCAGCCGGGTGCCGGATAAAGCGTGGGCGAAAGCATGCGCGTGGAGCAGGTGTGGGTGACCACGTAGTCGACCTTCCAGCCCACACTGTCGAGCTTTGCCCATGCCTCATCAAAGTTGCGCTCGTCCGGAAGCTCCTGCGGCCACCAGCTCGAATAGGGAATGCGGTATTCTTTGTCCACGCTCGTGGCGCCGCCCATGGTAAAGATCGTTGAGCCATCAAGCTCAAAAAACCTCGCCGCGCGTCAGGCGCCGTATGGGCGAGGTATCCGACAGGCGCTGCGTCAGCCCACCGTGCCACAACTCCATGGGGCGTTCCGCCCAGTGATCGAAACGCTCGTGGTTGCCGTCGACAAACAGCACGGTGTAGGGGCGCAACTCCAGCCAAGCAATATCGGCACATTCCTCGGCAGAGAAATCCCACGGAAAGCCAAAGTCGCCCGCGATGATGAGATAGTCGTCACTCGTCAGACCATCCCCAAGATCCCAGTCGCGAAGCTTTTGCATGTCGACGCCGCCGTGAATATCGCCCGTCACATAGACCGTCATCGGATCACCACTTCCCTGTAAGTCGCTAGCCCACATTCTTCACAATCACTAAGTCAACCGTTCCAGCCCTTCCATCCCTTAGGGCTTACCCCTCGTTCTTCCATCCAAACGGGTCAAGCACCCAAAAAACCAGATCGAGCACACCGCCGGTCATCATGGCGCCGGCAAGGGCCATACAAACGTGCAGAGAACTGGCGCTTCGGAGCGCGTCGAATGGCCTCAGAACAGCCAGCAGCGCGACCGCTGCGCCGGCAAGGCACAGCGCGAGGCACGGCCCCGCGTCCTTGACGCACTTCTTTGCGAGATGCTTGGTGTTGTCACTCATTGGTATCGAACTCCTTAGAGGGTCGCTGCTCGGGTACATACCGCCGCGGCAGAGTGAAGCGGCAGGGTAAGTGTCACATGTCGTGCGGACACAGCTGAAAGCCCTCGCGCAAAAACCAGCGCGCCGCAGGATTCGTATCACCTGCGGCGCGCCGAAAATGATCCGCTTTCCTCCATCCCCAACGGATCAGCTGAGTTGGTGCCGCCCGACGGAAAGGAAGAAGCCGGCGGCGTCACGAGCTGTGGCAATGTCGCTAGGCATAGGAAACAGACGCGCTCCAAACGCCCTAAGCCCCAAACCTACCCATTAAGAAATCGACTGCAGAAACGATTTTGATGCCGTCGATGTCGGTCGGATGGCTCCCCTGACGAACGACGATGATCTTCTCGTAACCGCCGGTAATCTTCTCGAGCGATCTGAGTTCAAATGGACGCAGCTCGCGCTTACGCGTCGTTTCCTCGTCAATCGACTCTGTGACCTGAATAAACTTACGATCCGAGCCGTCACCGATTGCAACGAAGTCGATTTCGGCATCTCGAAGATGACCTGTGAAGACTTGGTATCCGTCATAGACAAGGCGATTGTAGACGGCATTTTCGAGAACACGCCCACTGTCGCTGCCGCGATACCCATCCAAGAAAGCTCGAAGCCCCAGATCCTCAATGTAGAACTTGCCACCGGTCTTCAAAATGTCCCGACCCTTAATATCAAATCGACGCGCATGCGAAAAGATATAGGTCTCCTCAAGGGCGGACACACAAGTGTCCACGACGCCGTGCGAGGATTTCAGCCCGTTCTCTGCCAGCGTTCCAACAATCTTATTAATTGATGTCGGGTTTGAAATGTTATCAGCCAAGTAGGAAGTGACGCGGTCGAGCACACTCCTGCTCGTCACCGACCGTCTACCCCGACGCGCCTCGCGAGCCAAAATGTCGCGCCCGACGATTGTTTGGTACGTGCTCCAGATATAGTCCTTCATTTCCTGCTCCGGTAGCTTTGAAGCAGCAAGAAACGGCAGGCCTCCAAACGTAAGATAACGGTCGAGAAGATCGTCGAGCGCAACGATGTCCTCCCGACCAAAAACAACGAGCCTATTCGTGACGTCAGTCGGACCAAGAAAGTCGACATATTCCGAAAAAGTGAGCGGATGCATCCGAATCTCGACATACCTGCCCGAGATTAAAGTCGCAATCTCTGACGAGAGAAGAAAAGCATTCGAGCCCGTAACATATATATCGCAGTCCCGGTCGACACGAAGTGCGTTAATCGCCTTCTCCCATCCGGCAACCTCCTGGAGCTCGTCGAAGAAGAGATAGCACCTCTTGCCAGCAGGCATTAGGCCGTCGACGTGGCGGTAAAGCTCTCGCCAATCACGCACGCCCTCCAGCTCAAACGACTCCATCTTAAAGGTCAAAAGACACTCGGATGGAACGCCGTTATCCTCCAAATGTTTGCGCATCATGTCCAGAAGCGTCGATTTGCCACAACGGCGCATACCCGTTACGACCTTGATGACATCCGCATCACGAAAGGCGATCAACTTTTCGAGATATCGATTTCTAGGAACCATCCGTTTATCCATCGCTCGCCCCAATCTGCAAGTTTTTCTCACAGAATGACAAGAACTTGCGAATTTTGCAAGTTTTTCTCACGTAGCGACAAGAACCTGCATATCCGTCCGTGGCCATTTGCAGTCGGATTCCGGCGAGGCTATGACAAGCAGCTTGCCACATGGCAGACACGGAGCCATGGCATGCACGGAATCTTGGAGGCAGAACTTCTCCCAGCAGCCTATAAAACGAAAACACACATAGATAGAGAGAAGCCCAGCAAGAACAACCGCGATGAATATCGAGCTCCCTTCTTTGGAAAGATGACAGGCATCCTGTTCCCGATGGCTTTATTTACCCCAAGTCTGCGGCCTCCGCGCATTAACGGAAGCAGATGTTCAGGGAATCGACCATCTCGCTTGCACGTCATTTGCTCAGTGAGACCAAAATAGCCCAAAGCACCCGATTCGAAACCGCCCCGGATGATTCCCCACCGCCACCCAAAAACTCATCCAACGTTAATCTTGGCTCAAGAATCGCTTAATCTATAACCTGCACTATAGAGTTCGACCAAGGGCGGGGCGGCGCCGCGCAACGCAGACCGCCGAACGCAACGCTCGCGCCCGGGCAAATCGCCCGGCGTCGCGCCCATCGAACGAAAGGACAGGTCATGGACGACCTCGAAAAAGTTGAAACCATCCGCACCAAGTGCAACGTGAGCTACACCGATGCCAAGGCCGCGCTCGACGCCGCCGACGGCAACGTTTTGGACGCCATCATTTGGCTCGAGTCGCAGGGCAAGACGCAGACCACGTCGGCGCACGCCGCCACCGAGTCCGCGCCAGTCGATGAGCCCTCAGCCGAGATGGTCGCCGCGCAGGCCGCCTACGAAAAGTCGAGCGAAAAGACCGACTTCTCCAAGAAGATGGACAGCGTATGGGAGTACCTCAAAAAGCTCTTCCGCCTGAGCCTGGACACCAAGTTTATCGCCACGCGCCGCGACGCGATCATCCTCAACATTCCCATCCTGATCCCCATCATCGCCCTGTTTGCCTGGGGCGCTACGATTTGGCTGATGCTGATTGGCCTGTTCTTTGGCATGCGCTACCGCATCGATAGCGACGGCGACGTGCCCGGCAGCATCAACAACCTTATGAATCACGCCGCCGATGCCGCGGACGACATCAAGCAAAATCTGAACGACGACAAGTAATCGCAGACGGGGGCACGCATGGCACGGATCCTGATCGTAGAGGACGAGGAGAAAATCGCCCGCTTTGTGACGCTCGAGCTGGAGCACGAGGGCTACCAGGTGGAGCACGCCGCCGACGGCCGCACCGCCGTGGACCTGGCGCTGGAGCGCGACTACGATCTGATTCTGCTCGATGTGCTGTTGCCGCAGCTCAACGGCATGGAGGTCCTGCGACGTGTCCGCAAGCACAAGGATGTGCCAGTGATTATGGTCACCGCGCGCGATGCCGTGATGGACAAGGTTGCCGGGCTCGATGCCGGCGCCGACGATTACCTGACCAAGCCATTTGCGATTGAGGAACTGTTCGCCCGGATCCGCGTGGCGCTGAAGCGCTCGGAGGCCGTGCGGGCGGCTTCGGGCGTTGGCGGCGTTGGGGCGGACGTAGCGAGCGGCACGGGCATCGGCGCCGCTGCGATACCCCCGGTCAGCGACTCGGCCCAGGCTTCCGCCTCGCCCTCCCCCGCTACGCTCACCGTTGGCTCGGTCGTGCTCGACCCCAACCGCCGCGAAGTCACGGTCGGCGGCTCGCCCATCGCGCTCACGGCTCGCGAGTTCGACGTCCTCGCCCTGCTTATGACACATGCCGGCACCGTGCTCACGCGCGAGCGCATCGCGCACGAGGCGCTGGGCTACGACTACGTGGGCGATACCAACAACGTCGATGTGCACATCGCGCACCTACGCGCCAAGATCGAGGACGCCGGCGGCGCCCGCATCATCCAGACCGTGCGCGGGGTGGGCTATGTCTGCCGCGCGTAACGCCGAGGCCAAGCGCGTCACCTCCATCGCCCGCGCCATCAACTGGAGCTACATGTGGCGCCGCCTGATGGGCTACGTCTGGCTCGATCTGCTGCTGATGGTGATTGCAGCGGCGATCCTCGTCTATGGATACAACCAGACGCTGCCCGACAGCGCGTTTACCGCAGGCTGGATTCCCGGCGCCAGCGTTCACGGCATGTCGCTGACGCCTGCGCGCGGCTGGGACCTGACAACGCTCACCTATACCGTCGAGCTTGCGCGCACCACCAAGACCTTCCCCCTCGCGCAGGACCTCGTCACGCTATGGCCTCTCTACCTTGTCGTTGTGGGTTGGCAGGTCATCAGCGTGCTCAACATGCTCGGCGGCGCCCGCCGTGTGCGCCGCACCATGGCACCGCTCAACGATCTGGCCCTGCGCGTGGACGAACTCGGCCGCATGCAGCTCTCCGGCGGCAAGATGGAAACACTGGAGCAGGCCATCGAGCGCGCAAGCGTCGACTCGCCGAGCGTCACCACCGGCGACGCCGACCTGGCGAGCATCGAGGTCGCGCTCAACCGCCTGCTGCGCCAGATGCAAGAGGCCAAGCTGCAGCAGATGCGCTTTGTCAACGATGCAAGCCACGAGCTGCGCACGCCCATCGCGGTGATTCAGGGCTACGTGAACATGCTCGACCGTTGGGGCAAAGACGACCCGGACGTGCTGGCGGAATCCATCGCATCCCTCAAGGCCGAAAGCGAACACATGCAGGAGCTCGTGGAGCAGCTGCTGTTTTTGGCACGCGGCGATGCCGGGCGCACGGTCCTGCGGCGCGCGAATACCAACCTGGCCGCACTGGTCGGCGAGGTATGCGAGGAATCGCAGATGATCGATACCGAGCACACGTATCGGCTGGCCTTTGACGCTGCGCTTGTCAGCGACCCGCGCTGCGACGCGCCCGTCGACGTGGCGCTCGTGAAGCAGGCTCTGCGCGTAATCGTGCAAAACGCCGCCAAGTACTCGGATGCGGGAACGACCGTCACATTTGGCATAACGCCGGATGCGGGCGCGGGCACAATCGACATAAGTGTTGAGGACGAGGGTATCGGCATGAACCAGGAATCCGCAGCTCACGCGTTTGAACGGTTCTACCGCGCCGACAACGCACGCGATGCCGGCGCGCAGGGCTCGGGTCTGGGGCTTGCCATTGCCAAGTGGATCGTCGATAGCCATGGCGGCGTCATCGGCGTGACCTCGGTCGAGGGCGTCGGCAGCCGCTTTACGATTCGCCTGCCGCAGTAGAAAGCCCCTCGGCATAAATAAAGGGATAGGGCCACGCGGCCCTATCCCTTTTTGCTAGCTATGGCAGCTTGTGCGCTACTCGCGGCACAGGTGCACGGCGAAACCGGCGAACTCGCGCTTAAAGTACACGAGCTTGGTGCCGCCGTCGGGCAGCAGCACGCGCGACTCCTCGTTGACCTCGAGCCCGCGCTCGGCAAACCACTTCTCGGCCGCATCGATGTCGTTGACGGCAAAGCCGATGTGGCCCTTGGTGCCACGACCGTTCTGCTTCATGACCTCGACCAGCGAATCGTTAAAGTACGAAACCGGGGTCTCGATAACGGGCAGGCCCATCATCGTCGAGAACAGCTCCGCGATCTCCAAGGCGTCTGCCGGGTCGGTGGCGTTAATCCCCACATGGGCAACGCGCATCCCAAAGAGCTCGACCGGATTGGCGTTCTGCTCATTCATACAGGTAGCGCCTACTGAGCCATGACGTCGAGGACGGCCTTCTCGGCAGCGACGCGGTTCATGCCGGTCATGAAGGGCACGCCGCTCACGTACGGGCAGGTGAGGCCCTCGGGGGCAACGGTGGTGGCGATCAGCAGGTCGGCGCCCTCGTCGCAGTAATCCTTGGCCTCGGAGATGGCGCACTGCACGATCTCATACTTGCCGGCATAACCGTTGGCGTCGAGCATGGTGGCGACCTTCTGGGCAACGAGCGTGGAAGTAGCAGCGCCAGCACCGCAAGCCAAAACGATCTTCTTCATAGGTAATGTCTCCCTTCATGGTTTACTTTAGGTAAGTGTACCGCAGCGAGCGATGGCACTCAGCCTCGATGAGCTTTTATGCCAGTTTGCTTGCACGCTGCGTATAATACATCTAGTACGTGTTGTCATACCGCTCGCTTTATGAGCGACTAAGGACCCCAATATGCCCGATTCCCGCACACTCTGGACCGCCGTCGTTATCATCTGCATCGCCGTGTCGGTGTTCTTTAGCGTCAAAAAACGCACCACGTTTAAACGCCTGCAGCAGCTTATGGCTGCCAAGCAGTGGGACGAGTTCGATCGTTTGCTCGACGCCAAACTCACCAGCATGCTGTACCCGCGCTACAACCGCGACTACCTGCGTCTGAACTCCTATCTGCTGCGCGAGGACCACGAGCGTGCCAGCGAGATGTTCGACCTGCTGCTGGGGCTCAACCTCCCCAAGATGCAGCGCGTCGACCTGGTGATCAAAGCCTTTAACTACTATGTTGGCCAGGAGGACCGCAAAAAGTCCAAAGAGCTGTTGCACGAGATCAAGGGCTTTGAGGGCGGTCAGGCCGAGGCAGTTGCGCACGAGTGTCAGCTGATGTACGACACGATGATCCTCAAGCGCCACAACGACATTCCCGAGCTGGAGCGCATGCTCGAGGATGTCGGCGACGACCCGGTCAAGCGCTGCCGCTTGGAGTACCTGCTGGCCCTGCAGTACCAGAACAAGGGCGACGAAGCCAAGTTCCAGGAGTTCCTTGAGAAGTCGGGCCAACACTCGATGGCTGTCAACGCGTAACGGGCGGCTTGTGCTAGACTTCTAGTCTCACGGGGGCGTGGCGGAATTGGCATACGCAGGAGACTTAAAATCTCTCGCCGCAAGGATTGTGGGTTCGAGTCCCACCGCCCCTACCATATGGAGCTTTCGAGCCCGTGTCCCCAAGGGATGCGGGCTCGTTTCTTTTTGATGCCGTCAACCGCAGAACAGTTAATTTGGGACGGGACTTTTGTGACTGCTCATATCAACCCAAGGACTGTCCCCGGGTGCCGGCAGAAAAGGAACGTCCCCAGGTGCCGGCTGTTGAGTTGCGGTGGAATAGGGACTGTTTGGTGCCCGAAAGGGCGATTTTAGTCCGTATTTCACCGCAACTTATTTAGAGGGCGCTGAGGCTGGGGGTCCAGGCGATGGTGGGGGCGGCGCCGTCGAGAACCTCGTTGATGGTGGCGGCCATGCCAGCGAGTAGGCTGTTCTCGCTTACGGTGAGCGTCTTGTAGCCGCCGGCTCGCATGAGCTCGCGAATCACCACAGCGCCGGCCAGAATCACGCCCGCGCGTTTGGGCTGTACACCCGGTAGCGCGGCGATACCTTCCACATCCAGCGTAGACATACGATCGATGGCGGCCGAGATCTGCTCCATCGAAAGCTCGCGCAGGTGCACAAAGTTCGAGTCGTACGGCTCCAGTTCGTGGACCAGCGCCACGAGCGTGGTGACGGTACCGCCCACCGCAACGAGGCGCTCGGCGCGCTCAAAGTCGCTGGGCAGGCCTTCAAAATAGGCGGTGAACTGCTCGCCTGTCCACGCGGCAGCGGCAGTAAGCTCGCCGCGTGCGGGTGGCAGCGTCGAGAAAAACCGCTCCGTCACGCGGCGGCAGCCAATGTCCAGCGAGCGCGTCCCTTCTAGCGCAAAGACGCCACGCTCCGGCGCATAGACACCCGTCGCGAGCTCCGTGGATCCGCCGCCCGAATCGGCAACAATGATGCGCTCGCCGGCAAAGTCGTGCGCTACGCCAAAAAACGTCAGGCGCGCCTCGACCTCGCCCGGAATCACCTGCGGTTCGAGCCCCAGATCGCGCAGGCCGTCCAGTAGCAGCGCGGCGTTGGACGCATCGCGCGCGGCACTCGTGCACGTGATGCAGATGCACGCGGCCCCAAAGGCACGGGCCTCGTCCACAAACATGCGGCATGCGGTGAGCACACGCTCGACCGCCGCCTCGCAAAAGCGGCCCGTCGCGTCGACGCCCTCGCCCAGGTCGGTAATCTCGGTATGCTTGGACGATTCCACGATCGCCCCGCCCTCGACCTGGGCCAGCACCAGTCT
>CABUZD010000010.1 GCA_902495945.1 uncultured Collinsella sp. | reverse complement strand
CCGGGCGCGCGTGTTCAACAACATCATGAAAAACGCTATTGCCTATAGCTATGAGGGCTCGACCATCACGATCGAGGCCAGACGCCGGGACGACGGTGGCGTGCGCGTGCGCTTTATCAATCAGGGCGATCCTATTCCTGCGGCTAAGCTCAAGGTGATCTTTGAGAAGTTCTATCGCCTGGATGCGGCGCGTGCGACCAATCGCGGCGGCGCTGGACTGGGGCTTGCCATCGCCAAGGAGATCATCGCGGCACACGGCGGTACCGTTGCATGTGAATCGACGCCCGAACACACGATATTCACCATCGAGCTGCCCGCCGCATAGCCAGCGCGCCCTTACAAACACTTGACAATGCGCTCACGTGCATATGAGCCGCGATTTCTACTATCGATACTGCTGAATTGATATCGATGTGGAGGTATGCGGTATGACGGCTGCTGCGGCTGTGGAGCCCACGGAGCTTGAAGAAATCATGAAAGCGCAGGCCGAGGCCGCGCACGAGCGCGAGGTTGGGGATGCGACTCGCCCCACGGCAGAGGATCTTGCCGCCTCGCCGACGCGCATCGACGTCGAGGGCCTCGACCTGTTCTATGGCGACCATCATGCGCTCAAGGACGTGAATATCAAGATCCGCGACAAGCAGATCACCTCGTTCATCGGGCCTTCGGGCTGCGGAAAGTCCACGTTGCTGCGCTGCTTTAACCGCATGAACGACGGCATCAAGGATTGCCGCATCGAGGGCAAGATTGCGCTCGATGGTCAAGATATCCTGGGCGATTACGACATCTGCCGTTTGCGCCAGCGCGTGGGCATGGTGTTCCAGCGCCCCAACCCGTTTCCCATGAGCATCTACGACAACGTCGCCTATGGGCCGCGCGGCATGGGCGTGCGCGATCGCGCTGTGCTGGATGGGCTGGTCGAGGATTCCCTTCGTCGCGCTGCGCTATGGGATGAGGTCAAGGACAAGCTCAAGGAGTCGGGCCTGGGTCTTTCGGGTGGACAGCAGCAGCGCCTGTGCATCGCCCGCGCACTTGCCGTGCAGCCCGACATTCTGCTGATGGACGAGCCGACCTCGGCACTCGACCCTGTGTCGACGCTGGTGGTGGAGCAGCTGGCCTGCGAGCTCAAAGAGACCTGCACGCTCGTGGTCGTTACGCACAATATGCAGCAGGCGGCGCGTATCTCCGATTCGGTCGCATTCTTTTTGCTGGGTGAGCTGGTGGAGCACGCGCCCACCGCGCAACTCTTCAAGAATCCGACCGATCCGCGCACGGCGGATTATTTGACGGGGCGTTTTGGCTGATACCATCTAGTAAAGGTACCTTTAGGGTTAAGATGCGGTCATGCCGGCCGCAAAGGGGTTCAACATGATCTATTACGTCGAGGACGATGACAACATCAGGGATTTGACGGTCTATGCACTGCGCAAGCAGGGGATTGAGGCCGAAGGCTTTTCGTGCGACGGTGAGTTTAAGGCTGCCGTGGCGCGACGGGTACCCGATGCCGTCCTGCTCGACATCATGCTGCCCGATACCGATGGCTTGGCGATTATGCGTCGACTGCGTGCCGATCGCCTGACGGCGACGGTGCCCATCATGATGCTTACCGCCAAGGATACCGAGCTCGACAAGGTGATGGCGCTCGATGGCGGTGCCGACGATTACCTGACTAAGCCGTTTTCGCTCATGGAGCTTGCGAGCCGCTGCCGCGCACTGCTGCGTCGCGGCGGCATGGTCAAGCAGGCGAGCGATGTGCTCAGCGTGGGCGACATCGTGCTCTCGCCCAGCCATCGCGAGGTGACCGTTGCCGGCGAGCCGCTTAAGCTCACCCTGCGCGAGTTCGACCTGCTCGAGTACCTCATGCGCAAGCCCGGCGTGGTTTTTACCCGCGAGTCGTTGCTGCAGAGCGTGTGGGGCTGGGACTTCGACGGCGGTTCGCGCACCGTTGACGTGCACGTGCAGACGCTTCGCCAAAAACTGGGCGAGCATGCCAGCGCCATCGAGACCGTGCGCGGCGTGGGCTACCGCTTGGCCGAGCCTTCTGCCGGTGATGGTGCCGAAGGTGACGACACCGCGGCCACCGCATCGGAGGAGTAACCCGTGGTCTTCGCCCCCCAGGGAAAACATACGCTGTCGCACCGCGTTTTTGTGACGATCTTTGTCTGCGCCATGGCGGTTATCGTGGCGTTTACGGTGCTGGGTGCGTTCTTTGTGCAAAACACCTTGGCGGATGCCACGAGTGCCAACCTAGCGCAAGAAACCGAGCTCATTGCTGCCGCCCTCGACGAGCAGCAGGAGCCCATCCCGTTCTTGCGTAGCCTCGATCGAGAGGACTTGCGCATCACGCTGATTAACAAGGATGGATCGGTTGCCTACGACAACGAGGCGTCGCCTTCCACACTGCCCAACCATGGCGATCGCCCCGAGGTCATCGAGGCCTTTGAGAGTGGTTCGGGTTCCGCGGAGCGCGCAAGCTCTACGCTCGACGAGATTATGCTGTATCGCGCCGTCGCCCTTGATAACGGCCAGGTTGTCCGCTTGGCGCAGGCCCAGCCTGGCGTTGCGGCGATTTTGCTGTCGATGGTGGCGCCGATGCTGCTTATCGCAGCGGCGGGTGCGGTACTCTCGTTTTTTATGGCGCGCCGCGAGTCCCGTGCCATCATCGCGCCGTTGCAAGAGGTGGATTTGGACCACCCACGCCGTAGCTATGAGCACGCCTATGCCGAGATGGTCCCCATGCTTGAGCGTATCGAGTCGCAGCGCCAGGAACTCAAGCGCCAAATGGCGGTGCTAGCGGACAACGACCGTATGCGCCGCGAGTTCACGGCGAATATCACCCATGAGCTCAAGACGCCGCTTACGGCGATTTCGGGCTATGCCGAGCTCATCGCAAACGGCATGGTCGAGGGCGAGGGCGACCTGCGCAACTTTGGCGGTCGCATCTATCGTGAGGCGGGCCGCTTGGCAGCGCTTGTCAACGACATCCTTACGCTGTCTAACTTGGACGAGGCCGAGCGTGCAACTGAGGGCGAGGCGGTGCCCATTGGTTCCACGGAGCCTATTGAGCTCTCGCGTGCCATCTACGCGGTTGAGCAGCGTCTTGAACAGGTCGCCCGTCAGGCGAATGTGACGATAAGTCATGAGACCAAGCCTGTGGTCATCGAAGGCGTGTCGCGCTTGATCGACGAGCTCATCTATAATCTGGCAAGCAACGCCATCCGCTACAATCGACCCGGCGGTACGGTTACGCTGCAGTGCGGCACCAACGACGAAGGCCATCCGTTCCTTGCGGTCGCCGACACGGGAATCGGTATCGCGCCTGAAGAACAGGGCAAGGTATTTGAGCGGTTCTATCGCGTGGACAAGAGTAGGTCCAAGGCACGCGGCGGAACCGGTCTGGGGCTTGCCATTGTCAAGCATGCGGCCCTGTATCATCACGCCACGCTCGATCTGTCGAGCGAGTTGGGCGTGGGAACCACCATTACGGTGACGTTTCCCATACAGCAGGACGAGCCATTCGCATAGCGATACAACATAGATATTGATGTAGACGCCGCATTTGACTTTCGGGTGCGGCGTTGTTGTGCAATTTTACGATTGCTTCCGACATTTTTACAGGAGAGCCTGTTTCTTATGTATAGAGTTTGGTCTCGGTAAAAAGATGCGATAACATACGGACAGTTTTGTCAATCCGAACTGGGGAAATGAAAGGCAAGCTGCATGACCCTTCTCGAACTGTTCCAGCTGCTCAAAAAGCACCTTCAGCTGGTCATCGCCCTTCCGGTGGTCTGCGCGATCGCCATGGGCATCGTGTCCTTTGTTGCGATGGACAACACCTACACCGCGACGACGAGCATGTACATTCTCGCTAAGACCGACGATAGCGGTCAGATGAGCTACAACGATCTCTCGGCGAGCCAGATGCTTTCCAACGATATCGCCACGCTGCTGGATAGCGATAGCGTTAAGAGCGGCGCAGCCAATGAACTGGGCCTCACCGATCTGGATGACTACAAGGTGTCTGTTTCCTCCGAGACCACCACGCGTGTCATTACGCTTTCGGTTACCGGCACCGATGCCAAGGAGACGGCTAAGGTCGCAAAGGCCATGGCCAGCTCGGTGAGTACGGTCGCTCAGAACGTCGGCGCTGCCCAGAGCATCAACGTTATCGACGAGGCTAAGACCCCCGAAGCCCCCAGCGGTCCCAAGCGTATGCTGTACGTTGCTGTCGCGTTCCTCGCGGGCATCTTTATCGCAGTTGCCTATGTCGTTTTGGCAGACATGCTCAACACCCGCATCCGCGGTGCAGAAGAGGCAGAAGAGCTCCTGGGTATTCCCGTTGTTGGCCGAATTCCGGCTATGAAAGGTGGTAAATAGGCATGGCTAAGGCAAAGAACACCGATAAGCTCGTTGTACAGAATGCCGCCAAGACCCTTCTGGCCAACATCCGCTTTGCGAGCGTGGACGACCCCATTCGCACCATCACCGTTACGTCCTCGATTCCCAACGAGGGCAAGTCTACGGTTTCCATTAATCTTGCTCAGGCAATCGCCACGAGCGGCAAGTCCGTGCTCCTGGTCGAGGCCGATATGCGCCGCAGGTCCCTTGCCGATATGCTCGGCGTCCGCTCCCGCGGCGGACTCTATGCAGTCCTTTCCGAGCAGGTTTCTATTGACCAGGCGATTGTCGAGACGGGTCAGAAGAACTTCTACTTCCTCGATGCCGAGCCGCATATTCCCAATCCTGCCGACATCATCGTCTCTCACCGCTTTGCCAAGCTGGTAAAGGCACTGTCCGCCAAGTTCCAGTACGTCATCTTTGATGCTCCCCCGGTCGGCACCTTCATCGATGCTGCCGAGATCGCAAGCCTGACCGACGGTGCGCTTTTTGTCGTGCGTGAGGATTTCACCAAGCGCGAGGAGGCGCTCAACGCCATCGGTCAGCTTAAGAAGTCCGAGAAGGTCAAGCTCATCGGTACCGTTATGAACTACTGCGAGACTGAGACCAGCGAGTACTACTACTCCTACTACACCAAGGACGGTAAGAAGGTGAAGAAGGGCTCCGACGATCAGGGGACTTCCAAAAAGGGCATCTTCACCAACCGAGCAAACGTTTAGTTGATTAAGGCTGACCTATGCGTGACATTCATTGCCATATCTTGCCGGGTGTAGACGACGGCGCCGCCGATCTCGATGAGAGCTTGGCGATGCTCGAGGCTGCCAAGCGGGCCGGTGTAACCAGAATCGTTTGCACTCCTCACTGCCGTGATCCCTATTTTGATTACGACAAGATGTGGGATGCCTTTGAGCTGCTGCGTGATAACGCTGACGGTTTTCCGCTCCAGATGGGCTTCGAGGTCAACCATCGAAAGCTCGTTGAGCTTGGTATCGATGCCGCGGAGCACTTGCATTTCGATGGGACCAACGAGTTTCTGCTCGAGCTTTCGACGCATGCCGATGCGTATGCGTTTAGAGAGTACGAGAACACGATTTACGATTTGCAGTGCCGTGGCTACCAGGTGATCATCGCTCATCCTGAGCGCTATCGTGCGGTTCAAAAGGATGTAAGCGTGGCGGAGCGCCTGGTCGATATGGGCTGCAAGCTGCAGGCTTCGGCGGACTTTATTGCCGGCGGTCGCTTTGGTCGCGAGAAAAAGCCGGCACAGCGCCTGTTCGATCAGAACCTGTACAGCTTCATCGCGAGCGATGCCCATAACGTGGGTCATTACGACTGCCTGGCGAAGGCTCGCGCGAAGTTTAGCGTGCGCGGAGCCCATTTTCGCTAAAATCTGTCCCTAACGTTCGCATTGAATGAAGGGGCAGCCATGGATATCCAACTTAAGACGGGATGCTTTGATGACGCGGCGCTGGTGCGCCGCGTCGTTTTTATGGACGAGCAGGGCTACGAGAATGAGTTCGACGCTATCGACGAGGATCCGAACTGCATTCATGTGACGCTCTATGCAGACGGCGAGCTTGCCGGTTGCTCGCGCGTGTTTCCCGAAGAGCTTGAGCGCGCGGCTGACGCAGAGGCTCCGGTGTCGCCGGCGTGCGACTTGGACGAAGGTGTCGCGGCGGGGGAGACCTACATTATGGGGCGCGTGGCCGTGCTGCCGAGCATGCGCCGTCGCGGTCTGGCGAGCAAGATTGTCGAGGCCAGTGATGCCACTGCGCGTGATGCCGGTGCCAAGCTCATTAAGCTGCATGCTCAGGAATACGTGCTACCGCTCTATGTCAAGGCGGGCTACACGCAGATTGCCCCGGTGGACTATGAGGATGAAGGCCAGCCTCATGCCTGGATGGCCAAGCGCGTAGATGGCAGATAGGGACGTTCCTTTTCTGCCGGCGGTTGGGGATACTCCTTGGTAGTTGGTGCATCGGAGCGCTTAGACATACAGTTTTTCGATTCCGTATGTATATATGCGCGCTAATGGGTTATAAAATCTAAGTCTGAACATAGCAGGTCTGCGATGCGGCTCGGGCGACCGGGCCGTTTTTGCGGGCGGGGGTAGCGCGAAAGGACTGCACATGCGTCAATTTAAGACCGAGAGCAAAAAACTGCTCGACCTCATGATCAACTCCATCTACACCAATAAGGAAATCTTCCTGCGCGAGCTTATCTCTAACGCGAGCGATGCCGTCGACAAGCTCAACTTTAAGAGCCTGCAGGACCCGAGCGTTAAGATCGACCAGGGCGACCTGGCCATTCGCGTCTCCTTCGATAAGGATGCCCGCACCATCACGATTTCGGATAACGGTATCGGCATGACCGCCGAGGAGCTCGAGCGCAACCTGGGCACCATCGCCCACTCCGGCTCCGAGGAGTTTAAGACCGAGAACGCCGAGCAGCAGGGCTCCGATGTCGACATCATCGGTCAGTTTGGCGTGGGCTTCTACTCGGCTTTTATGGTCGCCAGCCATGTGAAGGTCGTCAGCCGCGCCTATGGCGAGGATGTCGCCCATGTGTGGGAATCCGACGGTCTTGAGGGCTACACCATCGAGGACGGCGAGCGCGCCGAGCACGGTACAGATGTCATCCTGACGCTGCGCGAGAACGAGAAGCTCGATGCCGACGGCGAGGCCGAGACCTATGATCGCTTCCTGACCGAGTGGGGCCTCAAGAGCCTGATTCAGCAGTACAGCAACTATGTGCGCTACCCGATCCAGATGATGGTGTCCAAGAGCCGCCAGAAACCCAAGCCCGAGGATGCTGGCGACGATTACAAGCCCGAGTACGAGGACTACCAGGAGCTCGAAACCGTCAACTCCATGACACCGATCTGGAAGAAGCGCAGCTCCGACGTTGAGCAGAAGGACTACGACGAGTTCTACAAGTCCACGTTCCACGACTTTGACGATCCTGCGCGCACCATCAGCTTCCATGCCGAGGGCACGCTCGAGTATGACGCCCTGTTGTTTGTGCCGGGCCGCGCGCCGTTCGATCTGTACAGCAAGGATTACGAGAAGGGCCTGGCGCTCTACAGCTCCAACGTGCTGATTATGGAGAAGTGCGACGACCTGCTGCCCGACTACTACAACTTTGTCCGCGGCGTCGTGGATTCCGCCGACGTGTCGCTCAACATCTCGCGCGAGACGCTGCAGCAGAACCGTCAGCTCAAGGCCATCGCCAAGCGCGTGGAGAAGAAGATCACCGCTGACCTTGAGGATATGCGTGACAACGACCGCGAGGCCTACGAGAAGTTCTTTGAGAACTTTGGCCGCGGTCTTAAGTACGGCATCTACTCGAGCTATGGCATGAAGGCCGATGAGCTCGCCGACCTGTTGCTGTTCTGGTCTGCCAAGGAGCAGAAGATGATTACCCTGGCCGAGTATGCCAAGGGCATGCCCGAGGATCAGAAGGCCATCTACTACGCCGCCGGTGACTCGCGTGAGCGCTTGGCCAAGATGCCCGTGGTAAAGGGCGTGCTCGACCGCGGCTATGACGTGCTGCTGCTGACGCAGGATGTGGATGAGTTCACGTTCCAGGCTATGCGTGAGTACGTTGCCGCCGATATGCCCAAGATCTACGAGGACGATGCTGCCCGCGAGGCTGCCGAGAAGGCTGTGGCCGACGGTGCCGAGCCCGAGGTCGAGGATCGTCATCTGGAGCTCAAGAACGTCGCGACCGGTGATCTTGACCTGGCGACCGAGGATGAGAAGAAGGAGGCCGAGGACGCCACCAAGGAGAACGAGGACCTCTTTAGCGCCATGAAGGAGGCGCTCGGCGACAAGGTCGAGAAGGTCGCCGTCTCTGCGCGCCTGACCGATGCTCCCGCGTGCATCACCACCGAGGGCCCGCTTTCGCTCGAGATGGAGAAGGTGCTCCAGAAGGGTCCCGAGGGAGCGCCCGATGGTATGCCCAAGAGCCAGCGCGTGCTCGAGCTCAACGCCAAGCACCCGGTCTTTGCCAAGCTTGTCGCTGCCCAGAAGGCAGGCGACGCCGACAAGATCAAGCAGTACTCCGGTCTGCTCTATGACCAGGCTCTGCTGGTCGAGGGCATCCTCCCCGAGGACCCCGTAGCCTTCGCGGCGGCTGTTTGCAACTTGATGTAGTTAGGTAGTTACGCGGTTCTACGAACCGCGCAACGGCTCGACGCTGCAAGCCCGCCAGAGCGGCAATCTGCCTTTCAACTTCGGCGGCATGACCAGAAGGTCAATGCCGCCTTGTTTCAAGGCACCTTGCTCGCTCTGGCGGGCTTTCGCTGTCTGCGCCAAAACATCGACGTTACCGTGGTCCAAACTAGTCGTTGGGGACGTCCTTAAATGACTAGTCGGTTAAGAACGTCCCCAACGACTAGTCGGATTGATAATTTGTGCTGGTTGTGGTTTTGTGACCTGCTGAAATTTAGGATACTGTACATCTGTACGTTAACTCATCTTCGTAGTATATTGCTACCCGCAAAACTCAACACCATTGTGCTTTGAGACGTTAAAGCGCCTACTACAATGGTTGTCGATAGTACGATTCGATTTAACGACAGGATGGATGGTCCAAGCGTGAGTCTCGGCAGCAAACTATCCAATGCAAAGGTGTCCTTTGCGATATTTAAGCGCGACATCAAGCGATTGCTCGTGAACCCCGTCGCCCTGGTGGTTACTTTGGGCGTGTGCGTTATCCCCTCGCTGTACGCTTGGTACAACATCGTGGCTAACTGGGATCCGTATGGAAACACCCAGGGCATCAAGATTGCTATCGCCAACAACGACCAGGGAACCCAAAACGACCTGGTGGGCGAGCTCAATGCAGGCGACCAGGTCGTCGATCAGCTCAAGGAGAACGATCAGCTGGGCTGGACCTTCGTCGATTCGGCGGCCGACGCCAAGGAGGGCGTCGAGAGCGGTGAGTACTATGCGGCCATCGTAATCCCTAAGAACTTCTCGGATAACCTGGTCTCGATGCTCGACGGCAACTACCATCAGCCCAAGCTTACGTACTACGTCAATGAGAAGAAGAGTGCTATTGCGCCCAAGGTTACCGACACCGGTGCAAGCACCATCGAGGAGCAGATCAACTCGGAATTTGTCTCCACAGTGGGCGAGACCGTTGCCAGCATCGCCAAGGATGCCGGGGTCGATTTAAAGGACAAGGCAACCCAGACTCAGAATTCGTTGGCTGGTTCGGTATCAGAGGCATCCGGTACCTTGGGTGAGGTGCGCGATTCGATTGGCGACATGAATGCCGCCATCGATAAGACGAGTGGCGCTATCGCCTCGGCTGATGCCGCGTTGGCGGGCCTGCAGGGTCAGACGCCCTCTCTAACGCAGGCAATCGCTCAGGGCAATGACCTGCTGGGCGAGGCGCGCGCTACGGCGGGCAACTCTGTCGCCTCGCTCTCCAAGGCACTCTCGGAAGGCAGCCTTGCGCTCACCAAGACGTCAGCCTCCGCGAACGCTGCGATTGGCAAGCTGACGGGCGCGGTCACATCTACGACCACCCGCATCGACAACTCGCTTGAGTCTCTCCAAGCGACGATCGACCACAATAAGGCCGTTATCGGGCACTTGGAAATTCTCGTTAATGACACGTCGACAGGTTCCAAGGAAATTGACGCGCGCATTGTATCGACCATCGATTTGCTCCGCGAGCAGAATGAAAAGCTTCAGAGCATCAAGGACGGTCTGTCTGCGCAGTCGAGCGCCATGGCGAATGACGCCGCGGCTGTCTCGGGCGCCAGCGACGCTATCAATAACGCAATCCAGACCGGTGCGACCAACCTTGGCCAGGCCCAGACGGACCTGGGTCAAAACGCGCTGCCGAAGGCCTCGAGCGCGCTTGATTCATTTGCCGCCGTCTCGGGTGATCTGACGGGAATCGTGTCTGGCCTCACGCCTACTATTGCAAGTGCGCGCGGTACGCTTTCGCAGCTTAACGCTACGCTCGGCCAGGCCAAGACCACGCTGTCCCAGACCGATTCCTCGCTTGCCAAGGTCCAGGACAAGCTTGCGACCGCTGCCAACGACATCGCGGCGCTGCAGACCTCTGAGTCTATGGGCGAGCTCGCCGACCTTATGGGCGTCGATGTCAATGACGTGGCAGATTTCATGGCCTCTCCGGTCGAGCTGACGTCCAAGTCGATCTATCCGGTCAAGAGCTTTGGCTCGGGCATCGCTCCCTTCTACACCAATCTGGCGCTTTGGGTGGGCGGTTACGTACTCATCGCCATCTACAAGCTCGAGGTCGATCGCGAGGGCATTGGCAGCTTTACGGCGCGCCAGGGCTACTTCGGCCGTTGGATGCTCCTGGTGATCTTGGGCGCGCTCCAAGCCATCATCGTGACGGTGGGCGATCTGGTGATTGGCGTGCAGTGCATCAACCCGCTGCTGTTCGTGCTGGGCGGCATCGCCATCTCGTTCACCTACGTCAATATCATCTATGCGCTGTCCACTACGTTTAAGCACATCGGCAAGGCAATCGGCGTCATTCTCGTCATCGTGCAGATTCCGGGTTCGTCGGGCATGTATCCCATCGAGATGATGCCCGGCTTCTTCCAGTGGCTGCACCCGCTGCTGCCCTTTACCTACGGCATCAATCTGCTGCGCGAGACGGTCGGCGGCATGTACTCGTTCAACTACCTGTTTAACCTGTGCATTCTGGGCGTGTTCTTGATCGTGGCGCTCTTTATCGGTCTGCAGCTGCGTCCGCTGCTGCTCAACCTTAACCTGCTCTTTGATAAACAGCTTTCCACGACCGGTATGATGATTTGCGAGTCCAACGACCTGCCGCGCCAGCGCTACTCGCTGCGCACGGCCATGCGTGTCATGCTCGATTCCGATTCGTACCGTCGCGAACTGCTCGATCATGCGGTCGCCTTTGAACATCGCTACCCGTACTACATCAAGGGCGGTTTTGCCGCCGTGGTGGGCGTTCAGGTCCTGCTCTTTGTCCTTTCGACGGTTCTCGATATCGACAATAACGGCAAGATCATCCTGCTTGTCATTTGGATCATCTCGGTTATTGCCATCTGCGGCTGGCTTATCAATATCGAGTACATCCGCTCGAGCCTCAACACCCAGATGCGCATCTCGGCGCTTTCGGATGAGGACCTGCGCCGCGAGATGCGCGAGCACACGGCCGCCATTCCGGCCGCCCGTCGTATGTTTGGCCTGAATGCCAGCGAGCGAGGCTCTAAATCCAAGGATCAGGCTGCCGACCAGTCCATTCACCACGATATGCACCATGTGCCCGCGAACGGGGACGACACATTTGTGATGAATGAGGATGGCGCCCCGCTTGGCAAGCACTCAAAAGGAGGTGAGGCATAAATGAAGAACATTCTGCATCTGTTTAAGCGTGATGTCCAAAACGTGTCTCGCTCCGTAATCGGCTTGATTGTCGTGATGGGCCTCATTATCGTGCCGTGCTTGTATGCATGGTTTAACATCGCCGGCAGCTGGGACCCGTACGGCAACACCGGTAATCTTAAGATCGCCGTGGTCAACACCGATGAGGGTTACGAGAGCGACCTGATTCCCGTCGAGGTCAACGTGGGCGAAAACGTTACC
This sequence comes from uncultured Collinsella sp., assembly GCA_902495945.1. Taxonomy (GTDB): domain Bacteria; phylum Actinomycetota; class Coriobacteriia; order Coriobacteriales; family Coriobacteriaceae; genus Collinsella. The sequence continues at coordinate 13,865 of CABUZD010000010.1, read as the reverse complement.
GCCGCCCTGCGTGGTAACGAGAACTTTGACTGGGTTGTGCTCAACGATCGCGATAAGGCTATCGACGGTGTTAAGTCGGGCGCTTACTATGCGGCCGTCGTAATCCCCAAGAGCTTTAGCTCCGACATGATGACGCTCTTCTCGACCGACGTGAAACACGCCGATATCGAGTTCTATGAGAACCAGAAGGCCAACGCCATCGCGCAGATCGTGACCGAGAAGGGTTCGAGCGCCGTTCAGAACCAGGTTAACGAATCTTTTACCGAGACCATTACGAGCATCGGTCTTAAGACGGTGTCCAGCCTGCTCGATTACATGAGCACCGACCAGGTCAGCAACTTTATCGCCAACCTGTCCTCGACGCTCGGCGATTCGATTGGGGACCTGCAAGACGTTCAGGCTAATGCTTCGTCGCTGGCGGGCATTTTGAGCTCTACGTCCGATTCGTTGACGTCGGCGAGCGGTATGCTCCAGCAGACGGGTACGGTCGATGAGTCGACCAAGCAGTTGATGGAGCATGCCAAGAGCGGCATGAGCGATTCCAAAGAAGCGCTGAAGGCCGCCAACGACGCCATCAACGCCGCGATTGACGGAAGCGCGGGCTCGTTCGACAACGTGTCCGCCGAGCTTGCGAAGGCATTCGATGCCGCGAATCAGCATGTCGACCTTACGGTGTCTCAGCTCAACGATGCCGCGGCGGCGCTCAATACACGTGCCGACGATATCGACGCCACGGCCGACCAGCTCCGCGGCTTTGCCGAGCAGGTCAGTGACGAAAAGCTCCAGGAGAGCCTTAAGTCTGCGGCAACATCGCTGGGCAGGATCGCGGTGGAGTATCGCAACAACGCCAAGGACCTGACGGCAACTGCTAAGTCCCTTTCTGACAGCATGGCAGAGGTCAACAGCACGCGTGCCGAGGTCGATCAGGCCATCGCCGATGCCAAGGCGGGCATTTCGGGCGCCAAGTCCGACTACGATTCCACGTTCTCGGTTAAGGCCAAGGAGCTCAAGAAGACGGTTTCGGGCATCCTGGACTCGCTCGATGGCATCTCGGGCGATCTGGATAGCGCCGTAGACGGCCTGACCGACGCATCCGGTTCGCTGGCAAAGGGCCTCTCCAAGGCTGCAAAGCTGGTCAACAAGGCTTCCGATCGGCTGGGCGAGGCGTCGGACAAGATCAGCGCGTTTAAGGACGAGCTCGATGGCGCCCTGATGTCGGACGACCTTGCCACGATCAAGACGATGATTGGCAACGACCCCGAGGGCCTTGCCGTGTCGCTTTCCGGTCCCGTCGCACTCGACCGCAAGCCGGTCTATCCGATCCGCAACTACGGTTCAGCCATGGCGCCGTTCTACACGATTCTGTCGCTCTGGGTCGGCTCGATTGTACTGGCGGCCATGATGAAGGTCTCGGTTGACGATGAGCTTATCAACGAGCTCATCCCCGTGCGCCTGCACGAGATCTACCTGGGTCGCTACCTGTTCTTTGGCGGTTTGGCCCTGCTGCAGGCAACGCTCGTGTGCGCGGGCGACATCCTGTTCTTTGGCATTCAGTGCGACAACCCGCTGCAGTTTGTGCTGGCGGGCTGGGTCGCGAGTCTCGTGTTCTCCAATATCGTCTACACGCTTACGGTTTCGTTTGGCGATATCGGCAAGGCGCTCGCTGTCGTGCTGTTGGTCATGCAGGTCGGCGGTTCGGGCGGCACGTTCCCCATCGAGATGACCGGCCCCGTGTTCCAGGCGATATATCCGTTCCTGCCGTTTACCCATGGCATCAACGCTATGCATGCCGCCATGGCTGGCGCCTACCATATGGAGTACTGGATTGAACTGGGCATTCTGGCGAGCTATCTGATTCCGTCTCTGGCCCTGGGCGTCGTCTTCCGCCGCCCGGTCATCAAAGCCAACGACTGGATCATCGAAAAGCTGGAGTCGACAAAGCTAATTTAGTGCGGCAACGTTAACGCTGATGTAGCACTAATGCCAGCGAGCGAGCCGCATTTGCGCCAAGGTGACGTGAAATGAAAGGGCGCTGACCTTCTGGTTGCGCCCTTGAAATTGAACGTCAGATTGGCGTGAAAGCGGCTCGCGCAGCGACGGCCGGTCCCCCCATGGGGTGAACGGCGGAACAAAACGCTTTAGTGGGCTGGATTGCGATGCAGTGCTGGTTGTTGCTACAGTAGCGGGGCGTGCCGGGGGTCCGGTGCGCCCTGTTCTTATTTGACAATGAGGCGGCATGCGGCTATGCGCGTGCGGACACCACGCCCAGACTGAGCGCGAGGATGCCCTATGGCCCAGAATGCCGTTGATGAAATCGAAAACATGCCCGATACCCCTGTCGCACGGGAGGACCTGGGCGCCGGCGGCACCTCCCGCGGCGCCGGCGCGCGTTCCCCGTTCTTCTGGAAGGTCTTGCTACTTTCGGTGGCGGTCATCTGGGGTTATTCCTTTACCACCATGAAAGATGCGCTCGATACCATTCCGGTGTTCGAGCTGCTCTACATTCGCTTTCTTCCGGCATCACTTGTTATGTTTGCCATTTTCCATAAGCGCATCATCGCTCATTTCAATGCCCGCAACCTGATCGTCGGGCTTGGCATGGGCGCGCTCATGTGGGGTGCCTACGGTTTGCAGACAATCGGCCTGGCACAGACCACCGCAGGCAAAAGCGCGTTTTTGACGGGCACGTACTGCATCTTGGTTCCGTTTGCGAGCTACGTCCTAAGCGGCGAAAAGCTTACCCGTTACAACTTGGGCGCCGCGTTGCTGTGCCTGGCGGGCATTGGCTTGGTGGCGCTCGATAGCGTCGAGTTCAATGCCGGCGATGTTATTACCTTGGGCGGTGCGATCTTCTTCGCCATCCAGATGGCGGTGACGGCCAAATACGGTCGCAAGATGGACATCAACGTCATCACGTTTTGGATGTTTGTGGGCAATGGCGTCTTGAGCTTGGCAACGTCGCTGCTATTCGAGACTCAAGCGCCCGCGTCCGTGTGGACGCCGAACTTTATCGGTGTGATGGCGTTTCTCTCGGTGGGCTGCACGTGCGCGGCGCTGCTCATCCAAAACGTCGGCCTGGCGCACGTCCCGGCCTCGACGGGCTCACTGCTGCTTTCGATGGAGTCGCCCTCGGGCGTGTTGTTTTCGGTGCTGTTGATGGGGGAGGCGCTCACCTCGCGTCTGCTTGCCGGCTTCGCGCTCATCTTCCTGTCGATTATCTTGAGCGAGACGCATTTCGATTTTTTGCGTCGAAAGCCGCGCCCGCAATTGTAAACAACTTGTTGCGCCGCCCTCCCGGGGCGGCATTTTTTATGCCTCGCCCTTAAAGTAGTACCTTGCACTTTACGCTATCAAAGTGCGTGCTGCAAAAACGTTACTGGAGGGCATCTATGGCACCAGCTCTGTCCGATTTTCAACCGCAACCAGCGCCTCAGGCTACCACAGCGGCGCAGACCGCTATCGGTGACGGCCTTGTCGCAGAAGCTCGGGCTTTTGCCGATGAGCTCGCTGCGTGGCGACACGATCTACACCAGATGCCCGAGCTCGGCAACAATCTTCCGCAGACGTCTGCCTATATCCAGGCACGTCTGGACGAGATGGACATCCCCCATACCACGCTCGTCGACGGTTCCTGCGTCGTTGGCCTGATCGGTGCCGGTGCGGCCGCGGCCGCTCAGGGCAATGGCACGTGCAAGGACGAGCAGGCCGGTACGGTCATCATGCTTCGTGGCGACATGGATGCCCTGCCCGTTGTCGAGGAATCCGGCGAGCCCTTCGCATCCACCAATGGTTGCATGCATGCTTGCGGTCACGATATGCACGCGACGGCGCTGCTTGGTGCGGCGCGCCTGCTCAAGGCCCGCGAGGCCGAGCTTGTGGAGGCCAACGCCACCGTCAAACTGCTGTTCCAGCCGGGCGAGGAGACCTTTGAGGGAGCACGCGCTGCCATCGCCGACGGCCTGCTGCAGAACCCGCGCCCTCAGGCGGCCTTTGCTATGCATGTCAACAGCCAGTCGCCGCTTGGCCTGGTACTCTACGGCAGTCCGGCGCTTTCGGGCGTGTACGGTTTCCGCATTACACTGCAGGGCAAGGGCGGCCATGGCTCGAGCCCCGAGATCTGCATCGACCCCATCACGGCCGGCGTCCATGTGCATCTGGCGCTTCAGGAGCTCATCTCCCGCGAGGTGCCGGCGGCCAAGGAGGTCGCGCTTACCGTTGGCAAGTTCGCTGGCGGTCAGGCGGCAAACGTCATTCCCGACACCTGCGTGCTCGAGGGAACGCTGCGTGGCTTCGATGTCGAGCTCATGGCGCATCTTAAGAGCCGCATCGCCGAGGTCGTCAATGGCGTCGCGGCAACGTATCGTACGCCGGCGACCATCGAGACGCTCTCGGATGTTCCGCCACTCGTACTCGATGACGATATGACCCAGGCATCGCTGGGCTATGTGGGTGCGACATTGCCCAAGGCAGCTTTCCTGCCGTTGTTCCACGCCATGGCGAGCGAGGACTTTGCGCTTATCTCGAGCGAGATTCCGAGTGCGTACTTTACCGTGGGCGCGGCCGTAACCGACACGGACGAACACTTTGCCCAGCACCATCCCAAGGCGCGCTTTAACGATGCCGAGCTGCCGCTCGGTGCCGCGGCCTATACCGCCGTCGCTTTGGGCTATATCGCCGACCACCGGTAGCACCCAACCTTGCCTTTCAAGCCTACGGGCATGGCCGTAAGGCCTATGCCCTTGTCTTTCAAGGCAATCTTGGGCACTACCGGCGCCCGGCGCCGGCTATTCGTTTGTTAAATAAGGAGCAGTATGTCCCAGCAGCGTAAGTTCTTTCCCGGCTGGCTCGTGGTGGCCTCCGGCTTCGTGATCATGGCCACGTGCTACACGATTTTCGTCAACTGCATGAGCCTGTTCCAGCCGCTGATCGTCAGCGACCTGGGCATTTCCCTTGCGCAGTACAACATCTCCAATGCCATCTCCACCGTGGTGAGTGTCGTGGGTTCGCTCGTTATCGGCCATGTTGCCGATAAGGTGAGTGGCCGCGTATTGGGCTCGCTCACCGTTATCGCTACCTCGGCGGTGCTTGCCGGCATGAGCTTTGTCGGTGAGCTGTGGCAGGTCTACGTGCTCTTTGCCGTTTCGGGCTGCTTCGCTGTGGCCTCGACCCGTCTGCTCATTAGCCTGGTGACCGCCAACTGGTTTACGGCCAAGCGAGGCCTTGCCATCTCCATCGCACTTTCAGGCTCGGGCTTTGGCGGCGCTATTCTCTCGCCGATCGTGAGCTCGCTTATCGTGAGTGTGGGCTGGCGCTCTGCGTTCCTGGTACTCGCTGCCGTCTGCATTGTGGCGGCACTGCCCATCACGGCCTACTCCTTCCGCACCAAGCCTTCCGAGATCGGCCTTAAGCCGCTCGGCGAGAACCCGGGCGATCCGTCCGTCTCGACGGCTGGCGACAAGGACGAGCACACGGCGCCCGAGGTTAGCGTCGGCTGGTCTCGTATCAAGAAGAGCCCGGCGTTTTGGCTGCTTGTCGTCGCCTTCCTCTTTATGGGTCTCGTTAACGGCGCCATCCTGCCCAACCAGGTTACCAACATGACGAGCGTTACCGTCAACGGCGCCAAGATCGTCACGGGCGGTCATGATCCCATGTGGGCGGGCACTGTGCTTTCGGCCTATATGGTCACCGTCGTTATCGCCAAGATTTCGCTCGGTGCGATCTATGACCGCTTTGGCCTGCGCTTTGGCAATATCCTTGGCTCCGTTGCGTGCATTATCGCCTGCGTGGCGCTGTGCTTCCCGACGACGGACCTCGGTCCTATTGTCGCCGCTGTGAGCTTTGGTATCGGAACGTGCATGGGCACCATCACGCCTACCATCGCCGCGTCCAAGCAGTTTGGCATGGCCGACCTCGGCAAGGTCACGGGTACCATCACCTCGCTCGAGATGGTCGGCGGCACCGTGGGCGCCATCGTCTCGGGCGTGCTGTTCGATGCCACGGGCTCCTTTGCAAGCACCTGGATTGTGTGCCTGGCGTGCTCCGTGGTCATGCTCGTGTTCCTGCTGGCATCCGAGCCCATCGCCGCCAAGCTGCGCGCGAGCGTGGCGGGGGAGTAGACGTCCGTCGCTCTTTTCTGTTCGCCCCGTTCTGTCCGCGGCCGCCTTGGAAGCCGAATGGATGCTCGTACCATCATTCGGTTTCCAAGGCGGCCACGGGCCTGCGAAATGATCCCTATTCCTCCGTCCCCAAGGGATCACGTGATCCGAAGGGGACGGAGGAAAAGGGATCACAAACAGCGGCGGCGCGTCTGGCCGAACGAGTCCCCATACCCTCGTTCGGTCAGACGCGCCGCCGCTGTTTGCGTTTGTGCCGTATAATGACCGTTACCTATGACGCGATACAAAAGAAAGGTGTTTGCCCATGCAGGCACAGAAGGCGGAGGGAACCCGCGACCTTATCGGCGCCGAGATGCGCGCCTGGCAAAAGATGCAGCAGATTGCGGCCGGCGTGTTCGAGCCGTTTGGTTTTAAACCCATCGAGACGCCCGCGATCGAGCAGGTAGATGTGTTTGTCCACGGCATCGGCCAGTCGACCGACGTCGTGCGCAAGGAAATGTTCCGCGTGTTCAGCGGTGCCAACCTGGAGCGCGTCTTTACCGAGGGCACCGACACCAAACTCAAGCCCAAGCAGCGCCTGGCACTTCGCCCCGAGGGCACGGCCGGCGTGGTGCGCGCCGTCGTCGAGAACAACCTGGTGCCCCAGGGCTCCACGCCGTTTAAGGCGTACTACGCCGAGGCCATGTTCCGCGGCGAGCGTCCCCAGAAGGGCCGCCTGCGCCAGTTCCACCAGGTGGGCATCGAGTGGCTCGGCGCTCCCGATCCGGCGGCAGACGCCGAGTGCATCATCATGCTCATGGAGTTCTACAAGCGTCTGGGCTTCGATCTGTCCAAGCTCCGTTTGCTCATCAACTCGATGGGTGATGCCCAGTGCCGTCCGGCTTACCGCGAGCAGGTTAAGCAGTTCATCCTCGATCACGCCGACGAGATGTGCGACGAGTGCCGCGAGCGCGCCGAGCTCAACCCGCTGCGTGCCTTCGACTGCAAGAACGACCACTGCCGCGAGATCATGGCCGAGGCTCCGCTGATGGGTGACAACCTGTGCGACGAGTGCCGCGAGCACTACGAGCAGGTCAAGCGCTATCTGGATGCCGCCGGTATCGAGTATGTCGAGGATCCCACCCTGGTGCGTGGTCTGGACTACTACACCCGTACCGTCTTTGAGGTCGAGGCTCCCGGTGCCGGCGTCGGCTCCATCGGTGGCGGCGGCCGCTATGACGGCCTGGTCGAGCTCGAGGGTGGCAAGCCCACGGCGGGCGTCGGCTTTGCCGTCGGTTTTGAGCGTGCCCTGCTGGCTCTGCAGGCCTTTGGCAGCGACCTGGGTGCCGAGGAGGTCCCGTGCGTCTACGTCGCCAATGCCGGCAAGGAGCTGCGCCAGAACGTCTTTGCCATTACGCAGCAGCTTCGCGCCGCAGGTATCGTGACCGAGGCTGACTATCAGGGCCGTTCGCTCAAGGCCCAGTTTAAGCAGGCCGATAAGGTGGGCGCCAAGCTCATCTTGGTCCTGGGTGGCGACGAGCTTGCCGCCGGCAAGGTCAAGGTGCGCGACATGGAGAGCCATGAAGAGGTCCTTGCCGATCTGGCCAACGTCGTCGAGGCGGTTCGCGAGCGCCTGTAGCGCATCTTTTTGAGCTGCGGACCCGCTAACACGTCCCGCTTGCGCCGAGCGATTGTTACGGGGGTGTTTCGCATTTATGCGGAATGCCCCCGTTTGTGTATGCCGTCCACCGAGAAATACGACCATTTAGAGCAAAAACCCTTGCAATGCAGAAAATACTTTTGTGTGGTAAAGCGCAATCAGTGTCGAAAGTATTTCTCAAGCGCCTATAATGAATACCGCATGTTACGTGCATAGAAGGAGGAATGGGAGGAAACGTGGCTGAGAACCTAAGCAACCAGTCTGTACCCGAAGCCGCGGCGCGCGTCGCTGCCGTGGTCAACCGCCTCGTTAACCGAATCGGCTCGAATGCCGAGTCCAGGGAGCGTCTCGCCGAGATCGAGATCCCCGAGGAGCTGCGCGACAATCTGGCGCTGTTCCTGCGCCTGGAGCGCCGTGTGCTTAGCGAGTATGATCCTGAGATCGCGGACCTGTTCGACAAGATTCTGTCGGCCGAAATCGTGGCCAATGCCGGCAACCCCGGTAGCCGTGCCGCTGACGAGGCCGTCGACGAGCAGGGCGTGCCCACCGCCGACGAGTCCACCGCCGTGGCATTTCGTGAAGTCGTCGATCTGATCGACAGCCTGCCGCTCGATAAGCAGCAGGTTATCGTCCGCGCCTTTACGAGCTTCTTCCACCTGGCAAACCTGTCGGAGGAGAACTACCGTGTGGCGCAGCTGCGCGAGCGCGAGGCCGGTGCGTCGACCGATACCGAGGTCGATCCCGCCAACGAGCTCACCGTCGCCTATCACCAGCTGGTGAATGAGCTGGGCGTCGAGGGCGCCAACGAGCTGCTCGGCAAGCTTGAGTTCCATCCCGTCTTTACCGCACACCCCACCGAGGCCCGTCGTAAGGCCGTCGAGGGCAAGATTCGCCGTATCTCCAACCTGCTGGAGGAGCGTCCGCGTCTGGGCGGCTCCGACCTGGTGGAGAACGAGCGCCATATGCTGCAGGAGATCGACGCCCTGGTGCGTACGAGCCCCATCGCGCTCAAGAAGCCCACGCCGGTCGAGGAAGCCGATACCATCATCGACATCTTCGATAACACGCTGTTCGACGTCATCCCCGTTATCTACCGTCGTTTTGACGATTGGGTGCTGGGCGACAAGGCCGGTACCGTGCCGCCGCTGTGCCCGGCGTTCTTCCATCCCGGCAGCTGGATCGGTTCCGACCGCGACGGTAACCCCAACGTCACCGCCAAGGTGAGCCGTGAGGTCGCCGCCAAGTACTTCACCCACATGGTGCTCAAGCTCGAGGACAAGTGCCGCCGCATCGGCCGCAACCTCACGCTCGAGGCTACCTACAGCAAGCCGTCGGCCGAGCTCATCAACCTGTGGAACCATCAGGTCGAGATGAGCACCCAGTACACGGCCCGTGCCGAGCTGATCTCCGAGCACGAGCCGCATCGCGCCGTCATGCTCGTCATGGCTGACCGTCTGAACGCCACTGTGCGCCGTATCACCGACACCATGTACCACAGCGCCGATGAGTTCCTGGAGGACCTGCGCGTCGTCCAGCGCTCGCTGGCCGCCTGCGGTGCCGTCCGTGCTGCCTACGGCCCGGTCCAGACCATCATCTGGCAGGTCGAGTCCTTCGGCTTCCACATGGTCGAGATGGAGTTCCGTCAGCACTCCGTGGTGCACGCCCGCGCCCTCAAGGATATCCACGAGAACGGTATCCATGGCGACCTGCAGCCCATGACGCGCGAGGTCATCGATACCTTCCGTGCTATCGGCTCCATCCAAAAGCGCTACGGCAAGAAGATGGCTCACCGCTACATCATCTCGTTCACCAAGAGCGCCCAGCATGTGGCCGACGTCTTTGAGCTTGCCCACCTGTCCTTTGCACACGAGGAGGATGTCCCTGAGCTCGACGTGATCCCGCTGTTCGAGCAGCTCGAGGACCTCGAGGGCTGCGTCGACGTGCTCGACCAGATGCTTACGCTGCCCGTGGTGCAGAAGCGCCTTGCCCAGACCAACCGCCGCATGGAGGTCATGCTGGGCTATTCCGACTCCTCCAAGGATGCCGGTCCTACCACGGCCATGCTCGCGCTGCACTCCGCGCAGGAGCGCATTGCCAAGTGGGCCGAGAAGAACGATATAGACTTGGTGCTCATGCACGGTCGCGGCGGTGCCGTGGGCCGTGGCGGCGGCCCGGCCAACAAGGCCGTGCTGGCGCAGCCCAAGGGTTCGGTCAACTGCTTCTTTAAGCTCACCGAGCAGGGCGAGGTCATCTTTGCCCGTTACGGCAACCGCACGCTGGCTCAGCGCCATGTTGAGTCCGTTGCCGCCGCAACGCTTTTGCAGTCGGCCCCGAGTGTCGAGAAGACCAACACCGAGACCACGCAGAAGTTCTGGGATATGGCCGAGAAGCTCAACACCGCAAGCCACGAGCGCTATCTGGACCTGCTGAACACCGAGGACTTTACACCGTGGTTCTCGACCGTGACGCCGCTGACCGAGGTCGGTCTGCTGCCGATCGGCTCGCGTCCCGCCAAGCGCGGCTTGGGTGCCAAGTCGCTCGACGACCTGCGTACCATTCCGTGGATCTTCAGCTGGAGCCAGGCGCGCATTAACCTTGCCGCTTGGTACGGCCTGGGCACCGCCTGCGAGCAGCTTGGCGATCTTGACCAGCTCAAGGCTGCCTACCAGGAGTGGCCGTTCTTCCGCACCTTTATCGACAATATTGAGATGTCGATCGCCAAGACCGATCAGCGCATCGCCAAGATGTATCTGCACCTGGGCGATCGCCAGGATCTGTCCGAGAAGGTCTTTACCGAGATGCAGCTCACGCGTAAGTGGGTTCTTGCCATCGTCGGTGACGAGTGGCCGCTGCAGCGCCGCCGCGTGCTCGGTTGCGCTGTCCGCGTGCGCAACCCCTACGTCGACGCCCTGTCCATCGCCCAGGTCCGCGCCCTTCGCGAGGTGCGTATGAACCAGGACGAGATGGCCGAGGAGAAGAAGGCCGAGTACATGAGCCTGATTCTTTCGACTGTGACCGGCGTCTCGGCAGGACTGCAGAACACGGGGTAATCGATAGCCCTGTAGTCGTCCGGGCCCGCCATTAGTTTACTTTTAGGCGCGTCCTCGGACATGCAAGAAGCCCTCGCTGCGCACTTCGTGCGGCGAGGGCTTCTTGCGTCCTGCGGAGTGTGCCTAAAAGTAAACTAATGGCGGGCCCTGCGATGTCCGGTCTTCAGTGGATTACTGCTGGGGGAATAATGGCGCGCTTCGCGCGTTTGGAAAGGGCTTCGTGCTGCGGAATGCATTCAGAGGGAAACCCATCGGGTCTTTTCGTCCTCGGTTTTCGGCGGATCAGCCGCTGGGTGAGGGTGGTGCTTGGGGCGACGTGCAAAAAACGGAGTTTTCAGCAGCCAAAGACTGATGCATAAGGCTGTGGGTGACGTTCGCGGCTCCTGTTGATGCTTTTGCACGACGATTGGGCTTTGGCGACGATCATATATGGCTGGTTTCTCGCCGCATTCTATCCAGATGGGACGAGTCATGAGGACTATCTACCTTTTGAAAGACTTTTGACACCAAAATCTTATCCCGCGATGCTGAATACTCGCAAAAATGCACGCTCCGGAGGGTACTACCCTGTTACGGCTAGAAATCCATGCGCCATTTTATGCAATTAATTAACGCATTTATGCAAAATGGCTTACGTGCGAACGTCTCGGGGTAGATGTTTGCCTCGGCGTTGCGTAAATCATCCTGTCTATAGTGTCTTTGACAGGCGGCCGCGGTCCCGTTTGGGGTCGTGGCCGTTTTGTTGTGGGTCAAATATGAACGTTGTGTTAATGAGTCGGTGGACGGTGGTGTTTTTCGGTGAGCGGCGTATCCTTCCAACGGTTTATCTAGTGTGTCAGTTGAAAAGGAAGAGGGCGCTCGTCATTGTTTGAATGTGAACTGCCGTTTGACCACAAGACGTTGCATCTGGAGCTCGAGGATAAGAACTTCGCGGGTGTGATGGAAGGTCATCAAAACGAGTTTAAGACTACAAAATCGCAGGAAGAGCTGGTGGAGGAGTCGCTTGCCAACCCTTATGGCTCGCCTACGCTCGAGGAGCTTTGCGCTGGCAAGAAGGATATTGTCATCATTAGCTCCGATCATACGCGTCCCGTTCCCTCGCGTGTGACGATGCCTATTCTGCTGCATCACATCCACTCCGCTGCGCCTGAGGCGCGCGTTCGCATTCTGGTTGCTACGGGTATGCATCGTCCGTCGACGCACGAGGAACTCGTCAATAAGTATGGCGAGGAGATCGTTGCTAACGAGGAAATCGTTATGCACGTCGCGACTGACGACAGCATGATGAAAAAAATCGGTACCCTGCCTTCCGGTGGCGAGTGCATCATCAACAAGATTGCTGCCGATTGCGATCTGCTGCTTGCCGAGGGCTTTATTGAGCCGCACTTCTTTGCCGGTTTCTCTGGTAGCCGCAAGTCCGTCCTGCCTGGCATCGCCAGCTACAAGACCATCATGTACAACCACAACGGTCAGTTTGTGAATGATTCCCACTCGCGTGCCGGCAACCTGTGCCACAACCACGTGAGCGAGGACATGTTTGCCGCTGCCGAGATGGCTCACCTTGCCTTTGTGCTTAACGTGGTGCTCAACGGCAAGCACGAGGTCATCGGCTCCTTTGCCGGCGACATCCACAAGGCACACGAGGCTGGCTGCGAGTTCGTGAAGAGCCTTGCCGGCGTTGAGCCCGTTGAGTGCGAGATTGCCATCACCACCAACGGCGGCTACCCGCTCGACCAGAACATCTACCAGGCCGTGAAGGGCATGTGCGCTGCCGAGGCCACGCTTCCCGAGGGCGGCGTGATCATCGACGTCGCCGGTTGTGCCGACGGTCACGGTGGCGAGGGCTTCTATCACAACATCGCCGACAATGATCCGGCAGAGTTTGAGCGCGCCTGCATCGACCGTCCTAAGGACGAGACCCTGCCCGACCAGTGGACGAGCCAGATCTTTGCCCGCATCCTGGCACATCACCCTGTGATCATGGTTACCGACCTGTGCGATCACCAGATGATCAAGGATATGCACATGACGCCGGTTAACACCCTCGATGAGGCGCTCAAGCTCGCCTTTGAGATGAAGGGTGCCGATGCCAAGGTGGCCGTCATTCCCGATGGCCTGGGCGTTGTCGTCGCTCAGCACTAGTGTGCGGCCCAAACGAATCGTTTATAACCGACAAGAAAGATAAGGTTTTATGCTTACCAAACTCCTCTGCGAATTCGGCGCAACGGCCCTCATGATCATCTTTGGCGTGGGCGTGCACTGCGATACCGTGCTCAAGGGCACCAAGTATCAGGGCTCCGGCCACATGTTTGCCATCACCACCTGGTCTTTTGGCATCTCGGTCTGCCTGTTTGTCTTTGGCGGCGCCGTGTGCATGAACCCCGCCATGGTGCTTGCCCAGTGCATCGTCGGCCTGGTGCCGTGGAGCAGCTGCATCCCCTTCATGATTGCCGATATGCTCGGCGGCTTTGTGGGCGCCGTAATCGCTTGGCTTATGTATGCCGATGAGTTCAAGGCTTCCGAGGGCGTCGTCGACCCTATTGCCCAGCGCAACATCTTCTCGACCAACCCTACTACCGAGGGCACGAACTATGCTCGCAACTTCTTCTGCGAGGCCATCTGCACCTTTGTGTTCATCAGCGCCATCCTTGCTGCCGCTAGCCGCGCCGGCGAGAACGTTTTGATGCTCGCCATCTGCGTCGGTCTGATCGTTTGGGCCGTTGGCATGGGCATGGGCGGCATCACCGGCTTCGCCATGAACCAGGCTCGTGACCTTGGTCCTCGCATGGCCTATCAGGTGCTGCCGATCAAGAACAAGGCCGACAACAACTGGAAGTATGGCCTGCTTGTTCCTGGCATCGCTCCGTTTGTCGGTGCCGCTCTGGCCGCGCTGTTTGTGCATGGTTTCTTGGGCATGTTCTAGTCCAAGGCTACATAGTTGTCCGCTGGCCGCATGGGGTAACTTCCCAGCGCGTCCTCGGACATGAAAGAACCCCCGCTGCGCACTTCGTGCGGCGGGGGTTCTTTCGTCCTGCGGAATGCGCTGGGGAGTTACCCCAT
>CABUZD010000009.1 GCA_902495945.1 uncultured Collinsella sp. | reverse complement strand
CGAGCGGTTAAAAGCGGGCACGGAATTTAAACGGCTGAAAAAGGGGCATCGACCTGCGCCGATACCCCTAAAGTAGACACACATTTTGTCCTATAAGCCGAAATCGGTCATGGGCATCACCTCCCATCAAATGGAGGGCTCTGCCCGGCACGAGGGCTGCCGACAGCAAGGACGATTCTATCAGAGCGGCTGACTCCCGCCCGATATTACCATCCCACCGCGCCTGTGCAAAAAAGAGGGCCGCCAAACAGCGACCCTCCAGCGAAAGTGCACGTTATTTAGGACAGCCATTATATTCTTTGAAAATAATGGCTGTTGTAGAATTACATATAAGAGTCACCCGGAAGGAGCGATCGATGAAAAGCAAACGATTTATCCTGAATGCACTTCTGGTAGTAGCAATATTGACGCTCTTGGTCTTCTCCTACTCATACATGAATCAGCCAAGATTTGGATATGCTTTATACGCTGTTTTTTCCGGCGAAACAACTTACAACACTTACAACACTATAGGCTTCATTGACGCAATCTTTTTCTATGTAGTCGGCCCCGTATCAAGCGAACTGATCGCTTTTGTTGTCAGCTACAACCTGAATCAACAAAGCCAAACTCACTCAGCGACTTCGGCCAAACAAGGAATCAATCTCTTCGTAATAATGATAATTCTGCAAATTGCGACTGTGTTGATTATCGCCCTGACCGCAACAAACGTTTTGAAGTATGAGTTCGGATTCATCGTGAGCTGTCTCATGGCAATTGCCGCGGGTATAGCGGTTTCGTATACGACACCGGCAAAGAAGTAGCTCAACTAACAGGGCCTATTTGGAATCCGAATCATCCATGGAGCCGTCGATGCCGGTTTTGGTGTTGTCCTATAAGCCCCGATTAATTCATACTCCTCATCCTTGCCGAATTGCGAGTATGGCAGAATCGGCACTGGATGGCAGTGCGCTAGGGCACCGACGATAGGCTTTCCAAAACTAGCGATGCGTGTCTCCGCGAGCGTAATCGCCTCGGTCGACCGCGCGATCGACCTGCGGCGAGATGTCAACGTTACCACCATGGGCTCGACCTGCGGCGCGAACGCGATCATCGCCGGCATCGGGAACGGCGCCGGCATAGCGGTTGCGAATCTCCCTTGCATAACCGCGACGCGCAAGAAGCTCATCGCGAACCGCCGGATCTTCGAGCAGGTCCTCATCGCACTTCGGTGCGATGAATTTGGGGAATGAATTGTAGGCGACGCCCTTGCTCGATTTCGCTTGTTCGACCCACGCCGAGTACGCCTTCTTAAGACGTTGAATGTAAATCTCACAGCGCTTCTCGTACGGCAACGCTCGCTCGGCTTCCAACATGTTCTTTTCGAACGCCGCTTCAAGTTGTTTGACCGCGAAACGTCCGTCGAGTCGAGTCAGATTGAAAGTGCACTTCGGATTGCCGGCCTCCTTGATATCGAGATCTGTCGCATAGACTCGATTGTTCTTGATGAAAATGTCTACGCCCCATGAGGCAAGTAGTTTTTTGAACTGCTCCATATTCTTTGGGTGACCTTCATTGATTGCAAGATGGATCAGCTCGCGCAGATTGTTTTTATAACTGTACTCACCGCGACCGATAATCTCCTTTTCTGTGTCGCGCGGCTGGCGATCACGAATCTTCGAATTTTTCTTTCCCTTTTCAAGTTGAGTAAGATTCCAAGCCTCGTCCATTTCACGGACCCACGCAGCGCGTTCGTACTTTCCGCGTCGCCCACCCGTCTCGCAACGTTTGCCGGTTAACAAATCGGTACGGTTAATCGCCATGTGCACTGCGTAGCGTTTTCCCGCCTTATCACTTTCCTCATGCAACGCGACAATCACTTGTTGATGCGGATAGTGCTTCGCAAGCCATTGCTCCGCGTAGGCCATACACGCATCTGGGGTCATCTTGCCTCCGTTGCAGCTGCACTCCTCGGGCAGAAACGCGAGAATCTGATGAAGCATCGTTATGTTCTTCGCGCCGGCACGCGCGGGCCTGTCGTGATGAAACATCTTCCGCGTCATAGCCATCTCGGAAAACCAGTACTTTCCGTTCGCGAGGTTCCAGCCGCCGCGGGCCAAAGCACGCTTTCCGTTGATGTACTTGCGCACGTTCTTCGCGTAGCGTTCGGATGAAATACCTTTCTGCTTAATAACGGTCATTGAGATCACCGCCGTCGGTGAAATAGCGCCGCTCAAGCTCTCTTATGAAGAGAGTGACTTTGCGGGCGTTCTGGTAAACCTTTTCAAGCGTACGAAAAACAGCTTTCTCGTTGTACGCGGGAAGCCCTTGGGCGTTCACAAAATACATCAGCTGATTGAGGTTCGTTCCCTCGCGATACAGCTCGTGATAGATTTTCGCGACTTGGCTTTTATCGAAATCGATCTTCTCGATTTTACCGGCAAGCATCACGCGGCGGGCATACGCACTGACGGTCGCACCGAGTATATCCGCCCGTTTGCGGATCGCCTCGTGCTCGCCATCGGTGACCTTAACGTAAATGACCTTCGAGCGCTTTTCGTCCGAATCACCTGAAACGGGTTGCAGCTTTTTGCTGCGGCCACCGTCATCATTTTTGGAAACTAGATTATCGAGTGATTCACTCCGATGGATCAAGTTATAACGAATGAGCTCGGCTTTCGTCATGCCTGCCTTTTCCGCCAAAGCGGAAAACGTTTCATATTCTTCAGAAGTGAGTGTCGCCTTAACGGTGTGTGGACGCTTGCAACTCATATGCCCCCCAGGAAAGCAGAGCGAATCGGTGAGGCCACCGATTCAAAAACCGATATGAGATTGCTTTCCTTTTTAGGAGCGACTGACGTCGCGCCGTTTTTTTGAAGTGACGCCGTCGCTTCCCTTAGAAATGAAGGCGAACTTCATTTCTAACTTTATCGCCGTGAGAGGTGATAAACAAGATGTGTTGGCAGATAAAGGGGGCGAGTATGGCCCCATTTATCTAGCCCAACACCAATCTTGCAATCTCCGGAACGGTGATTGGGCGGAGCGTAGCGTAGACACGAAACGAGAGGCCTCGTTTCGAGCGAAAGGCTTCGCGGTGTCGTAGTGTCAGCGGAGACCGTGAGCGGAAGCGAATTTTTAACGCGAAGGATGCTGAGTGTTAGAAATTCGCTGTAGCGAGAGCGAAGCGGTACTGCGAATGCGAGGGATGCCGAGTTTTTGCATTACCGCGCAGCGGACTCCGGGCGAGGGCTGGAGCAAGTTGATGGAAGACCTTACCGATTTGCGGAAGGTTTTGCCCGAAGCATCTGGCACCGCCGGATTCTTTTGGAACAGTCTCTCGTTTGATTGCTTTCCTATCGTTTGCTCCCAGACTGGGCGTCTAAAAAAGGCGGCCGAAACCGGCCGCCCGCAAATAAATATTTATTTACCGAATGTAAGAGGAGAGGAACATATGTCCATTATTCCCAGTGACCGGCAACATCGACGACCCAATGCTGCCCCGTAGCCTTCTGTTCATAATGTCCCTGGTCCTCAGAGGTAGTATACGAATCATTGATATATGCTCCATGGTCTTGGCCTTGTTCCCACATTGCGTCACTATGAGCTGACCAAGCGGCTATAGAATCGAAAGATGCACCGCATGCACTACAAATGTAACGTTCATGACGCGTATATACCACATTCGGCACCCAGACCTGGCTGTAATCAGTCTCCCAGTGGCCCTGCTCGGCAACCCACTTCTTCTGGCTACCGCCGTTGGAAGAGGAATTGTTGCTGCCAGAGCCCTGCGAATTGCCGGAATTCTGCTTGGACTGGGAGGAATCGCCCTTGCTGTCCGACTTCGAGGAATCGGAAGACTTGTTATCCTCCTTCTTGGAGTCATCGGACTTCTGGTCCTTGTCGTCGGATTCTTTCTTCTCCTCGGTCTTGGCTCCAGAGGCTTGCGCCGTCTTTTCTTCGCTCGGCTTCTTTTTGTCTTTATTCTTTACCGCCGTAGCGGCCCTTTCCGTAGAGCCGCTTCCTTGCTTTGCAACGCTGGCACATCCAAGTTGAGGTGCCGAAAGGCACACCAGAAGCGCAACGATAATAGCCTTTGTTCTCACACCGATCTCCCTGTCCATGAAACCGGGCGTTGGACACCAGCCGATATCCAACGCCCGACTCGCTTTTACATCTGCCCGCGGCGCTTCTTCCGGTCGAGGAAGACGCCGGCTGCCACGAGGACGGTACCGCCGATGACGAACGTCTCGCCGATGAGTCCCGCGCGGTCACCGGTCTGGGCGAGGCTGCCGGGCTGGGCGGTATCCGTGCCGGCGAGGTGCTTCGGGGTGTATGCCGCCTGCTGCTTTGCGACCTCCTCTGCCTCCTGTCGTGCGATCTCATCGGAAAGCTTCTGCTCCGCCGCGATGCGATCGGACTTCGCCAACTCGTAGGCGGCGAGTGCCGCATCGTAGCCGGCCTGGAGCCCGTCCACCGCGGCCTGCTTCTCGTCCAGGATGGCCTTGGCGGGCGCGACCTTGGCACGTGCCTCGACTGCTGCGGCGAAAAGCGCGTTGAGGGCGTCATCCGCGTTCACATCATGGCCGGAAGCGATCGCCGCGCCGGCATCGATGGAGTTCAGCTTCGACAGCTTGGCGTCTGCCTGCGCCTTCGCCTGTTCGGCGGCGGAGACCAGGGACTCGGCGGCGATGGTATCCGCCTTCGCGGCATCGAGGGCGGCCTTGGTGTCATTGACGGCCTTTACTGCATCCTGCTCGCGCTGCTGTGCCTCTGCGAGCTTCGCGGCAAGATCGGTGAGGATGTCGAGGTTCGACTGTGCGTCATCGAGATCGGTCTGGGAGCCGGTAAGCCTGTCGGCGGCAACGCCGGTGTCCGCCTTGGCGGCATCGACGGCACGCTGGGCATCCGCGAGGGTGCGTGCGGTGGCGTCCGCCTTTTGCTCGGCGGCGGCGAGGACGGTCGCCTTCTCGGTCTGCTCGGCTGCCGCCGCGTCGTGGACGCTCTTTGCGGTATCGAGCGCCTTCTTGGCGTCGGCGACGTCCTGGAAGAACTTCGCGAGATCGGCGTTCGCATCGTCCACGCCCTGCTGCTTAGCAGCGGTGTCCGCCTTGGCGGAATCCAACTTAGACTGTGCGGTCATTACGGCTGCGTTGGCAGCATCAAAGGCGACCTGCTTCTGCTGGACGGTCGACTTTGCCGTATCGACTGCCGCGTTGGCGGCATCGAGGTCCGATTTCGCCGCATCAAGCTCGGTCTGGGCATCCGTGACGCCCTGCTGCTTGGCGGCGACATCAGCCTTGGTGGCATCGACGGCACGCTGGGCATCGGCAACACCCTGCTTTGCGGCATCGACACCTGCCTGTGCGGAATCCACCGCGACCTGCTTCTGCTGGACGGTTGTGGCGGCGCCGGCGGCTGCCTGCTTCTTGGATGCGAGATCGGCCTTGGCTACGTCGAGTGCGCTCTTGGCGTTCTTGAGGCCGTTGATATAGGAGGTCAGCTTCTGCTCGTACTCGTCGACGGACATGGGATTCATGTTCCAGCCTGAACCTGCCCAACCAAGGTTTGCGGTATCGAGGCTGTCGGTCTGCCAGCCGTTCAAGGTTCCCTTGCTGCAGACTGCCATGCCCATATAGCCGATTTCGGGGCTGATGACATGCAGGTAGTGACCGACGGTTGCGGGATATCCGGCAACCTTGAAGTGCTGGTTGACATAGGATTCAATCCCGCTATGCGTCTTGTAGAAATCTACGGCATCCTTACCGGTTAGACCGGTGACGCCATAGAGCTCCTGAACCGCCTGATCGAAGAAAGCCTTTTCTTGGTCAACCCACTGCGGTTTCGGATCGGTTCCATAATTCCATGCGAGGTTTTCGGTCGTATCGAACTGCATGGAATGTCCAAACTTGACATCGGAATAGTTTGCGTTGGCTATCGCCGCTGCAATGAGCTTATAGGTGACCTGGAGTTCGGAGAGACCGACGGACTTGCGATACTCGTTGATGGACTTCATGTACGGGATTGCCGCGAGCATGTTGTCGAGACTGGTCGCATCGAGGCTGTTTCCGACCTCGGTGTAGTCCTTGTGTGTACAGTTCTGGATGATCTCGATGGCTGAATCGGCACCCATGGCCTTGAAGAAGCCGATGGCTCCCTGCTTGAGTTGTGCGTCGGCGGAGTCGAGTTTCGCCTGTGCCTCGTCGACCTTCTGCTGGGCGGCGGTCACGGCCGCGTCAGCGGTATCCTTTGCGGTCTTGGCGTTCGCGAGCTCTACGTCGGCGGCTGCCTTGGCGGACTCGGCGTCCTTGACAGCCTGCTTCGCGGCATCCAGCTTGGCGATGGCATCGGCGTTCGCCTGCTTGGCCGCATCGAGGTCGGAGTTCGCGGCATCGAGTGCGGACTGGGCGTCGTTCACGCCGGACGCGGCATCGACCGCGGCCTGCTGCTTCGCAGAGAGGGATGCCTGGGCATCATTCAGGTCGGCCTGTGCCGTTGCCGCAGCGGACTGTACCTGCTCGAGCTCGGACTCGCACTGGGACTGTGTCGCTTGTGCGGCAGCGAGGGCTGCCTCCGCGTCCGCGACCTTCTGTTTTGCCGCATCGTACTCCGGGCCGCTCGCGCCTGCCTCCGCTGCGGCGAGGTCTGCTTTCGCCTTCTCGTAGGCGGCGCTGGCGGCTGCGGCCTTCGCATCCGCCGCGTCCTTGTTCTGCCTGGCTGCAGCGAGGATAGAATCGGCGGAATCCTTTGCAGACTGGGCCGCAACCAGCTTGGACTGGGCATCGGCAAGCGTCGCGTTGGCGTTGTCCAGTTCGGCCTGTGCCCTGTCCACGGCAGCCTGGGCGTCGCGCACGGCCTGCTCGGCGGCACTGATTGCCTCCGGGGTGGCGCTTACAGCATCTGCCTTGGCTTTATCGAGGGCATCCTTGGCATCCTGAGCCGCCTTGAGGGCGGACTGGTACGCTTCGTCCTTCTCGGACGCATCCGCCTTGGCGTCTGCGAGACCCGCCTTCGCCTGCTCGAGGTCCTTGCCGGCGGCATCGGCGGCGTCCTTGCCCTCCGCGACCTGACGGGCGTACTCGTCCATTGCCGCTCGGTCGGCTGCCGTACCGGCATTGACTGCAGAATCGTAGGATGCCTTGGCCTGGTCGCGGGCGGAAGCCGCCTCGTTGTAGGGGCCGGCGGCCTCATTGTAGGATGCCTTGGCGGCGTCCTCCTTCGCCTTCGCCTCGTCGACTGCCTTCTGCAGGTCCGCGATGGTCTGTGCGGCGGATTTCGCGCCGGTACCGGATGCCGCGCCGACGTGGGCGGCGATCGGCGACATCACGGCGGGGTGCTGCGTGCCCCCGTCACCGGTCTGGGCGAATGCCGTGAACGGTGAGATGAGGCTCGATCCGGTCATGGCGGCCATGGTCGCCGCGGTGACGGTCAGACGCGCGATCCCCTTCGGGGCGTGAATCTTTTTGCTTGGCAGTGCGGCGAAGTGATCGCCACCGGCAGCGAAGTGCTTTCCCTGAGTCATTGTGCGGTTCCATTCCTTTTCCGTGCCCTATCCGACTGGGCATCAGAGTGCTTTCCAATAGAGATAATTATGCGCCTTAACTGGGATTGTTGTATATAGTCCGTTGGCATAAATACAACAATCCATGACTCTTTTTGTCATGGATATCTCGCCGCTACAACAATCCTTTGGTCTACGGTGCAAAGAACTCAGATCAGAGTCTGGTTACTCACAAGAGCAATTTGCGAACCGCATTGACATGGACAGGTCTTACTATGCCTCGATAGAAGTCGGGAGAAGAAATGTCAGTCTTTCTAACCTCTCTAAAATTGCCAATGGATTCAACATATCAATTGCTGCACTTATGACTGGTGTCAGCGATAAAACGAATTAGTCCATCATCATCAGCGAACGCAGTGAGCGTATCAATCGACGGCGTAGCCGGCGGCAAGGTCACGGCACGTGACCGCGCAGCGAGCTTTGCGAGCGAAGGGGACGGCATCGCCGTCCCTATTTCTTTATAGTATATTTCTCTATTAATTGGTCTCACCAAAATGGGTATAGCACAAGCTTCTGAACAGGCGTTTTTATCAAAAACTCAAAGCAGTCGAATCATCAAAATGGTGATATTTTTTACCCAAAATGAGGAAGCGCTTCACCAAAATGGAACCGACTAACGGCTGTTGAAAACTTTTTATCCCCAAAATGGTGATTTCCTGTTTTCAGTGGAAAACTCGGTAAGTTAAATAATTTACTTACCAGATTAACAAACATAAGCAGTTCTTAGCCCAAAAACCAGAACAGGTCAGAAGCAAAAATAACTCCTGACCTGCGATTTTCCTGGTGCCCCCGGTGCGATTCGAACGCACGACACCCGCTTTAGGAGAGCGGTGCTCTATCCCCTGAGCTACGGGGGCATGTTGTACTAGTGTAGCAGATTTACTGCATCGCAATACGTCGCATGACTAGACTTCGAAGTTGCGGTGGAATAGTTCCTGTCTGAAGCATCTAAAGCCGTATTTAGGAACTATTTCACCGCAACTTATGAGGAGCTAGTTACCTTTGTGGAAGAGGTTTTTGATAACGGAGGGGATGCTCTTGGCGCCCTTGGCCGTCACATCGATAAAGTCGGGCGAACGCACGAGCTTATCCTCGTCGACGTACTTGCGGACAGCACGAAGCGTCTCTTTGTCGTCGCGCGTCGAAAACGTAAAGTGACCGTTGTCCTTGGTGAAGATGGCAAAACGCGTAATCTTCTTGGTGCCGCGCAAAACCTCGGCGGCAATATAGTCGACCTCGTCCCACGGGATTTGAATATAATCCTCGGGATTGCGCTCGTTATAGTACTCAAACGCCTTATTGCCCACCATCACGTTACCGTGGCTGGTAAGCCCCATCAGGCAGGTTGCCGGCGTTGCCAGATCGACCGTGCTGTTCTGAGATTGCGCCATACGCGCCTCGCCCTCCAATAAAAATAATCGGACCGCATCCAGTGTACCCACCGGGTGCGGTCCGTTTCAATGGCTCAAAAGCCCTTACCTAGCAACTCTCGGTCTTAAGCCGAAACGTGCTTACATGAAGCCGCAGAAGCGACCGATGATGCCGACGGCGAAGAGAGCCAGGATGATGACAATCGGGCTGACCTTCTTCTTGAGGAGCTTGCAGACCAGCAGGGTCAGGCACACGGCGGCAAGGCCGGGGATGAGCTGATCGAGGTTGGCCTGAAGCGTGGTGACCTTCATCTGATCAAGGGCGGTAGCACCGACGGAGTTGTACATCGTCAGCGCTTCCTTGATACCCTCTGAACCGGAGGGCAGGCTAGCCCAGTCGATAAAGGCACCAGCAGACTGCTTGACCGTGGAGACGATCGGGGTGAAGGAAATGGACACCCAGCGCTCGACCAGGGCGCCGATGATGAACATACCCAGGATGGAAGCGCCCTCGGTGACCTTGCCCATCAGACCGCCGGAGAGGTCCTTGGCGATAGAGGAGCCGACCTTGTAGCCAAACTCCTGTGTGTACCACAGGAAAGCGTAACGGATGATGTTCCACGCGAAGAAGAACAGCAACGGACCGACGATGCTGCCGGACATGGCCAGGGAAGCGCCCAGAGCGCCCAGAATCGGGCGAAGGGTGAACCAGAAGACGGGGTCACCGACGCCGGCGAGCGGGCCCATCATACCGACCTTGACGCCCTGGATGGCGACGTCATCGATCGGAGCACCGTTGGCGCGCTCCTCCTCGAGGGCGAGGGTAACGCCAATGACGGGGGCGGAAACATAGGGGTGGGTGTTATAGAACTCCAGGTGGCGCTTAAGCGCGGCAATCTGGTCATCCTTGCTGGTGTAGAGCTTCTTGATCGCAGGGATCATTGCGAAGCACCAGCCGCCGTTCTGCATACGCTCGTAGTTCCACGAGCCCTGAAGGAACTGATGACGGAAGCAAACCTTCTTACGGTCAGCCTTGGTGAGCTGAATCTTGTTCTCTGCCATATGTATCACTCCCCTCCTACTCGTAATCGTTCAGAATGTCGCCGAGCGGGTCGCCGGAGCCACCGCCCGTACCGCCACCCTGCTTGGCCAGATCCTTAAGGCCAAGGTAGATGAGGGCAAGGGAGATGCCGATGAGGCCAAGGGCGATCAGCGTGAGCTGAGGGATGGCAGCAAGGACAAAGCCGAGGATGAAGAACGGCCAGGTCTCCTTGGTGGCCATCATGTTGATGACCATGGCGTAACCGACGGAAGCGACCATGCCGCCGCCGACGGCCATGCCGCCGGACAGCCAGTCGGGCATAGCGTTAAGCGCGTTGGTAACAGCCTCGGCCGGGATAACGCACAGAAGTACTGCCGGGATGGCGATACGAAGGCCCTGCATGAGGATGGCAGCGTACTGCCAGCGCTCGATGCCGGAGAAGTCGCCCTTCTCGGCGCAACCGTCCATGGCGTGAGCGATAGCGGTAGCAATGGTACGGCAGATCATGGTCAGGAACAGACCAGCGACCGACAGCGGGACGGCGACGGCGATGGCCGCGGTAACGGCCTTGGCCGAATCAGTGGCGCCGCCGTTGAGGGCGAGCACCATGATGATCGAAGAGGCGACCGAGGCCAGAGCGGCGTCAGGCGCGACGGCGGCGCCGACGTTAGCCCAGCCAAGGGCCATCATCTGGAGCGAACCGCCCAGGAGGATGCCCTCCTGAAGGTGACCGGTTACGAGACCGATAAGCGTGCATGCCACGAGCGGCTGATGGAACTGGAACTCATCCAGAATGCCTTCCATACCGGCAAGCAACGCGACAATCGCAACAAGCAGAATAGTGATTGCAGACATGTATCGGACCCTCCTTTACTATGCTTGAGCGGCCAGTTCGGCCTTAGCTTTCTTCAACATGGCGTCGAGATCCTCGGAGGCATCCGAAGGAACCTTGCGGACCTCGAACTTGACGCCCTTGGCCTTGAGGGCCTCGAGGGTCTTAACGTCGTCATCGCCCATAGCGACGGCGTTGGTGACGACGACCTTGCCCTTGGAGTGAGCCATGGAACCGATGTTGACTTCCTTGATGTCGACGCCGGCCTCGATGGCCTTGAGCAGATCCTGCGGGTTCTCGAAGAGCAGCATGGCCTTGGTGTCACCAAAACGCGTGTCCTTGACGACCTCGGCCATCTTCTTGATAGGCACGACGTTGGCATGGACTCCCGGAGGGGCAGCCTGCTCGATCATGGTCTTGCGGAGCTCGTCGTAAGCAACGCCGTCGGAAACCACGATGATGCGGTTGGGGTTGATCTGCTTGGTCCACGTGGTGGCCACCTGACCATGCAGCAGACGGGTGTCGATACGGACGTGGGCAATCTTGATGTGCCCGTCGCCGATGACCGTTCCCGGAGGGATGGCGCCTGCAGGAGCAGCGGCGGCCGCAGCCGGCTTCTTCTCCTCGGGCTCCAGAGACTCGGGCTTGACGCGCACGCCAGCCTTAGCCTCAGTCACGAGATGTTTTGCGATCGCATGTGCAGTGTTCTTTGCATCAAAGCGCTGCGAATATGCCTCGATGAGCATAGGCAGGTTGACACCGGTGACGATAGCCCAGGAATCATGGCCCTCGATGAGCCCGCTAATCTGGTTGAACGGCGTGCCGCCCCACAGATCAACGAGGAAGAGCACCTGCTCCTGGTCCTCGAAGGAAGCGATTGCTTCCTCGACCTTAGCACGGAAGTCGTCGGGGCCCATGCTCGGCTCGAGCGAGACCACGGCCACAGACGGCTGATCGCCAAAGACCATCGAGCCCGTCTGCTTGATTCCAGCTGCCAAGTCCCCGTGGCTAGCAAGAACAATACTTACCATCACATAACCTCCTTTTTGTCTACGTAATTCCTACACGACATGAAGGAAGTATACCTGTTTGGTTTGTGGAATTATAGCTAAATTCGTAAAAAGTTGCATTATTTGTTTAAACGTCTAAGTTTGTTACAAGTTGATTACGTTACTGCTTTTTGACTCATTACCCGCCAAGGCGTCGCTCATCAAGCCACGCATTTTACAGATACAAGCAGACTGTTCATTAATATCGATTTTAGGCAAGCGCGAATGCTCTTGTACTGCCGCTACTTTGTTCAAACAGGTATGACTTGACTATTTGCGCGACTTATGATCTACGAAACCACTCAAGAAAGTTGCGGTGGAATAGTTCTTGTTTAAGAGCCAGAAGGCTGGATTTAGGAACTATTTCACCGCAACTTATAGGGGATCCTAGACGATGTGGAGGGGGTTGGCGGCATCGACGGCGTCGAGGACGTCGGAAGGGCCGTCGGGGGCAGTGTCTGCCGGCTCCTCGTCGGGGGTCTCGATCTGCTTGATCATGACCTCTTGGCCCTGGAGCAGATAGGTATCGCCGCTACCGCAATGGGGGCAGGTCTTGCCGTGCTCGACCGTCGCGTAGTCGCAGCCGCACGCCTCGCAATGCGTCACGGCCTCGACGGGCTCCACAATAAGCTCCGCGCCCTGCGCGATGGGCTTTTTATCTGCCGCCCAGCGCCAAGCGTCGAGCAGCAAGTCGGGAACGACGCCCGAGACCTCGCCCAGCAGCAGCGTGACGCTCGAAACGCGACTCACGCCATTGGCGCGCGCCACGTTCTCGACATCGCGAATAATGTGATAGACGATTCCGAGCTCGTGCACTTTTAATTCCTTCCGCCGTTCCCGTTATGGCTACTTACTTGCGACCAAATTTGATCTTGATAGCACGCTTAAGCGCATACTTGCCGAGGCTTGGGAGCTTTTGCTCGTATTTGACCATCGTGGAGCACTCGGGGCGGTCGCGATCCAGATGGATGGCGTCGAACGCACACTTGGTGGTGCACAGACCGCAGCCGATGCACTTGTTGGGGTCGACGATCGAGGCACCGCAGCCCAGGCAGCGGGCGGTCTCGGCGCGCACCTGCTCCTCGGTAAAGGTCTCGACGTACTCGCTAAACGGCGCAGCCTTCTCGCGCTCGCGGTCGACATGCGCCACCTCGCGGCTCGCGTTGTCATAGCTCTCAATCACGACATCGTCGCGGTCGAGCGCGGTGTAGCGGCGCTGGTTGCGACCGATGGTGAGCGTGGATCCCGGCTGCACAAAGCGATGGATGGACACGGCGGCCTCGTGACCGGCGGCGATGGCGTCGATGGCAAAGCTCGGACCGGTGTAGACGTCGCCGCCCACAAAGATGTCGGGCTCAGCGGTCTGATAGGTCTGGGGGTCGGCAAGAGCACCCTGGCCGCGGCCGAGCTCCACCTTGGAGCCAGCCAGCAGGTCGCCCCACACAATGGACTGGCCAATCGACATGACCACGCGGTCGACATCGACACGACGCAGATCGTTCTCGTCGTACTCGGGCGCAAACCGGCCCTCGTCGTCAAAGACACGCGTGCAGTGCTTGAAGGTGATACCGCACACACGACCGGCCTCGTCCAGGTGAACCTCCTTAGGGCCCCAGCCGCAGCTGATGTGAGCGCCGTCCTCAACGGCCTCGCGACGCTCCTCCTCGCTGGCGGGCATCTGGGCCTCGCTCTCCAGGCAGAACATCTCAACGTGCTCGGAACCCAGACGGCAGGCGTTGCGCGCGACGTCGATGGCCACGTTGCCGCCGCCCACCACGATGGTGCGGCCGGGCAGCGCGTCGATCTTGCCACTGTTGACCTCGCGCAAAAAGTCGACGGCCACGGTCACGTCCTCGGCATCCTCGCCCGGAATACCGGCGAGGCGGCCGCCCTGGCAGCCGATGGCAACATAAAAGGCCTTAAAGCCCTGCGCGCGCAGCTCGTCGAGCGTCACATCGCGACCGACCTCCACGCCATAGCGGAACTCGGCGCCCATCAGGCGAATGATCTCGACCTCTGCCTCGATAACGTCCTTCTCCAGCTTAAAGCTGGGAATACCGTAGGTGAGCATGCCGCCCGGGCGCTCGTTCTTCTCGAACACGACGGGCTTGTAGCCCTTCTCGGCCAGATAGAAGGCGCAGGACAGACCGGCCGGGCCGGCACCGATGATGGCGATCTTCTGATCGAAGCCGCCAGCGCGTGTCGGCGTCACCACGGGCGGGACATAGCGGGTCGCGGCATCAAGATCGCGCTGGGCGATAAACTTCTTGACCTCGTCGATAGCCACGGCGGCGTCCACACGGCCGCGGGTGCAGGCATCCTCGCAGCGGCGGTTGCACACGCGGCCGCAGATAGCGGGCAGCGGGTTCTCGCGCTTGATGAGCGCCAGCGCCTCGTCATAGCGCCCCTGCGCCGCAAGCTTCAGATAGCCCTGAACGGCAACGTGCGCGGGGCAAGCCGTCTTGCAGGGCGCGGTGCCGGACTCGTGCGTCTCGATACGGTTATCGTTGCGGTAGTTGGGCGACCACTTGGTATGGTCCCACTTGGTGGCATCGGGCAGCTCCTGGCGCGGATACTCGGGCACGTGGCCCCCGGCCTTTTTGCTGCAGAGCTTCTGGCCGAGCTTGGCGGCACCGGCCGGGCACACCTCAACGCAGCGACCGCAGGCCACGCACTTGTCCTTCTCGACCTTGGCGACATAGGCCGAGCGCGACAGGTTGGGCGTGTTGAACAGCTGCGAGGTGCGCAGGGCGTAACACACGTTGACGTTGCAGTTGCAGATGGCGAAGATCTTGTTCTCGCCGTCGATATTGGTGATCTGGTGCACAAAGCCGTTGTCCTCGGCCTGGCGCAAGATGTCGTAGACCTCGTCGCGCGTCACGTAATGACCGCGGTCGGTCTCGACCACGTAGTCGGCCATATCGCCCACGGCAATGCACCAGTCGGCGGGGTCGTCGGCGCAGCCCTCGCCCATCACGCGACGGCTCGCGCGGCAGCTACAGGTGCTGGCGGCATACTTACCCTCGTATTTGTCGAGCCAATGCTCGATATGCTCAATCGGCACCGAGGTGCTCGTGGCATCAATGGCCTTCTCGACCGGAATGACATGCATGCCGATGCCGGCGCCTCCGGGCGGCACCATCGGCGTGGCCTTGGACAGCGGCCCCTTGGACGCCTGCTCAAAGAACTTGGCATAGACCGGATGCTCCTCGAGCTGACCCACACGCATGTTGAGGAACTCGGCGGAACCCGGTACCAGCATGGGCAGCACCCACTGCTTGGCGCGCTCGGGATTTTCCCAGTTGTACTCGAGCAGACCCGTGTAGCTCATGTCGTCGAGCATCTTCTCGATCTGGGCCTCGGGCATGCCGGTGAGCTTGGCCATCTCGGGCAGCGTATAGGGACGGCGCATCTTCATCTTGCAGAGCACTTCGGCCTGCTCGTCGGTTGCGGCCTCGGCAAACGACCGGTACTCGTAGCCCAGCAGCTCGTCGCGATGCAGCAGGCGGTTGGTGCAGTGCTCGCACAGTTTGACGATGGCCTCGCGCGGATGCTCCGGCAGCGGCGGCACGAACTCTGCACCGATGTCGGGCTCGGTGTAGCTAATTCCCGGTCCGTTGAGAATCATGGTTGTCCCCTCTCTTGCCGCAGCCTGGCAGGCACGCAGCGCCCCTCTTTTTACGGGCTCGACATGCCCCCACGCCGTTCACCCGTTATTGTTGACATTGTGTCAAAAACAGTATTGACGAACCGTCAACAATATTCAAGACTGTTAGGCGAACGGTCAGGCTCAAACGGATGAAAGGCGGCAAACGTATGAGCGATAACGCAGCGAACACCTCTGTGGCCGATGCCGTCCCCGCGCCCGACAGCACGGCCAAACGTCTGACGGGCGACGAACGCCGTCGCGAGATCCTCGCCGCCGTGCGCGCCGTGAGTTCCGAGCTGGGCGTGCCCCACCTATCGGTATCGGCCGTGACCAAGCGAGCCGGCTGCACGCGCTCATTGTTCTACCACTACTTTGCTGATATGGACGCCGCCGTCACCGCTGTCATGGACGAGGCAATCGACGGTTTTATCTCCGAGCTCGAGCAGTGGAACGCCGGCCGCACCGTCGGTGATATCGAAGGCGCGCTCGACACCGTCGCCCCGCTCTTTAAGCGTCTGGTCGTGAGCGGCCACGAGCTGCCGAGCACGCTCACCTCAAGCAGTGGCGCGCTCTACGGCGGCTTTCTGCATAACGTGGTCCAGCGCGTGGCGCAATACATCTGCGACACCACCGTGGTGGACTTTGTCGCCCATCATGAGCTACGCATCGACCATGTCTACGAGACGTTCTACACCCTCATCATGGGGTTGTTGATGTATATCCGCACGCACCCCGACGTGCCCGACGAGACAGTCAAGGAAATCATCGCCTCGACACTCCACATCGAGGGCTATACCGCCAAGTATCCGGAGCGCAAGCCCCAGAACTGACGACATTTGGCCAAACTGCCCGCGATCAGAAGAGGGGCCGCGGGCGTGTGAAAGGAGAGCAGCATGCTGTTCGATGTTTGGGGTAGCGATACCCTTATCCACTGGGCCGGCTGGGCCATGGTCTTTATTGGCCTGATCGTGCTCAACGAGGTCGGCCGCCGCACCAAGCTGGGCGCGGCAATCATCTTTGGCGTGGCTCCGCTGGCCATGACCATCTACTGCGTCGCCATCGCCATCGGCGTCTCACAAGGCGCCGAGTGGGCGCTCACCAACCCCACCCATGTGTACCAGAACAGCTGGTTCCACTACGCCAAGGTATACGCGGCGCTGGCCGGTTGCTGGGGCTTCATTGCCATTAAGTACCAGTGGGGCAAGATCGGCAAGGCGCATTGGTTCCGCGCATGGCCGTTTGTGATCGTCGCCATCAACATCATGATCGCCGTCGTGTCCGACTTTGAGAGCGCCTATCACTTCTTTGTCCTGGGCCAGTCCACCTGGGTCACCTCCGAAGGTGCCACGCAGCTGGCCGGCTGGAACAACGTGTTCAACGGCATCGCCGGTATCATCAACATCTTCTGCATGACCGGTTGGTGGAGCGTCTACGCCTCCGAGGATCAGACCGACATGCTGTGGCCCGACATGACCTGGGTCTACATCATCGCCTACGATATCTGGAACTTCTGCTACACCTACAACTGCCTGCCCACCCACTCCTGGTTCTGCGGCTTTGCGCTGCTGCTGGCACCCACTGTCGCCGCCTTTATCTGGAACAAGGGCGGCTGGATCCAGAACCGCGCCTTTACGCTGGCCATTTGGTGCATGTTTGCCCAGGTGTTCCCGTACTTCCAGGAGGAGTCCATCTTTGTGACCCACTCCACGCTCGACCCCGGCGCCGCTACCGCGGTCTCGATCGCCGCGCTGGTCGCCAACATCGCCGCGATCATCTACATCGCCTACCGCGCCAAGAAGCTCGGCCGCAACCCCTACAAGCAGGATGTCTTTGAGGGCACCAGCGATTGGGAGAAGGCCACCGCTCGCCGCGCCAAGGTTGATTACGCTCACGCCGAGTAACGCGCCTGGCGCAAACATCGCTTGAGTACGAAGCCGCGTAGCCGGCTCCGCGCAACTCAACGCATTGCAGAACCCCCGGAATGTGATTCGTCCGCGTTCCGGGGGCTTTTTGCTGCCGCGAGGATGCGGCTAAACGATGCACTCGGGTTAAATCGGATCTTATATTTCGCATGCGCTTTATATGGCTCCATTTTTGGGTACAGTGTTGTCCCGATATTGAGCTTGGGGGATATATGAAAGATGAGACGATAGGCCAAGAAGATGCGGCCCAAGATGCAGAAGCGTGTGCCGAGGCCCTGGAGAGCCTTGACCGGATTGCGCTGGCCGAGATTGCGTTTGACGATTCGAGCGTTGATGTGCAGGATGAGCCGGAAATCGAGGCGCAGCCCGATGATCGGGATGCAAAAGACGATGGCGCCGCGCCCGCCGAAGACGAGGCGGGGCACGAGGAATCCGAATGCGAGGCCGACGGCCAGCCCGAATCCGACACGGGCGAGGAAACCGTCTTGCTCGACAGCTTGCCGGCCGAGGATTCGCTGACCCGCGAGCTTCCTGGCCTGGGTTCCGCACCAGCCGTAGACGAGACCATCGCCATGGGCGATATTCCCCTGCCGTCCGTTCCCTCGGCACGCGAGGCCGAGGTTCGCCATCGCAAGATGTCGCCCAAGCGACGCAACCTGATGGTGGCAGGCGTTGTTGCCGTCGCGCTCGTCGCCGGCGGCGCGGGCTATGCGGCTTGGAACGGATACCAGCAAGAGCAGGCCGCCGTGGTTGCCGCAAACGCCCATACCATGATGTCGGTGCAAATTGGCGTACATGCCGCGGGGCTCGACTGCTCCACCGGCTCAAAGATCCCCGTGCAGGTGAGTGGCCAGGACTCCGACGGCTCTTCTGTGAGCGAAACGCTCTACGTTGACGAGCACGGTCGCGGCATTAAGCTGCTGCCCGGCGATTACACGCTCTCCATTGCTGGATCCCCCATCGCGGAAGACGGCACCATCTACACCGTCCCGACCACCAAGGCGCAGGTCACCATTAAGAGCGATGGGCAGGATTTGAGTGCCCAGGCCACCTTTAAGCTCAAGGTACCTTCGGCCGACACGGTGACCGACGACCAGATCGACGCCGCCGCCAAGTATGCCGAGGAAGGGGGCGCAAGCTCTGCCGCCGCGGCAAAGATACTCCAGCAGGCGGCAATTACGCGCCGTGATGCCGCCGCCAACGCCGTAAGCGCAAGCGAGGCACAGTCCGCCCGCGATGCCGACGCTCGACACAAGGCGACGAACCTGTATCAGCTCGATATTCCGGTTGAGTGGTATGGCAAGGTCGCGACCTGGCAAAACGTCAGCACGCTGTGCATCTATCTGGGCGATGACACCAATACGCCAATCGTGACACTTGTCGCAGTGCGCGACGGCGAGACCTTTACCCCCGACGACGGCGATACGGTTTTGGGCACGGTCAGCCTGGGCAACGGCTACACCGTCTACGCCAGCGGCCCTGTCTATCCGTACGTGATTCCGCAAACCATCAACGGGCGCACGCAGAACCCCGTGTCGACCTACCCCATGGATACGGCGATTGAGCTTGTCGAGCTCACGACCGGCAACCGCTACACATACAGCCAGATCAAGAACGTACTGGTCGGCAAAGACGGCAAGGCCGACGCCGCCACCAAGCTCGAGACCGACTACCTCGCGCAGATTCTCCTGCCGAGTATCAAAGCCCAGGACTAGCCTGACGCAGCAAGGTGCTCCCCAACCGTGATGAAGGAGCCAGGAGGTCCTGACCCCACAGGCCCATAGATGATTAGGCAAGGAGCCACTTCCATGCGGGCATAACGTGTACCACACCGTGCTCGCATGGAATATCGGTCTGTTCATCCATGGTAACGATTGCCGACTCGCCAAGATCAAACTGGGCCATCGAGGCATCAAGCGCGGCAATTTCGCGCTCGCGCGTTTTCTCACTTGCCATATCCGCACTCACCTGAATCAGGCTATAAGCCCGCATGAGAAGCGCGTCCCCAGCCACAAAGTC
Organism: uncultured Collinsella sp.; assembly: GCA_902495945.1. GTDB lineage: Bacteria > Actinomycetota > Coriobacteriia > Coriobacteriales > Coriobacteriaceae > Collinsella. The sequence continues at coordinate 9,524 of CABUZD010000009.1, read as the reverse complement.
CACCTCATGGCTTTTGCTCTTCTCTTTGATCAGCAGGCGGCAGACCGAGCCGGTCCTCACCGCGGGAGTCTTTCTTCTTAGCGCATTGAACACTGCGGTCTCGAGCCTCTGGCCCTGGTCCAATGCCGATGCCGGAGAGAATGCTCCAAACATCGCAGGGTCGACAGCGTAGACCTTAGACGCAGACCGCATGTTATTTGCCAGTGAACGCGTGAACTCCGGCACAGAAAATAACAGGTAGGCGTCCTCATAATACTCAAGTAAATCGCTGAGCGAATTACGACTGACGGGTATCTGTCTGCTCTTGAACTCGTTGTACACTTTGTTCACTGACAGCTCTCGTCCCGAAGATGCCATACACCGCGTCAAGAACAGCGATGCCAGGCGAGGGTTCTTGACGTCGTAACGTTCAACGACGTCCATGGCGACCGTCCGCGAAGCATATTCCTGTAGCAGCTGAATCGCGTCTGCAGGCGTCTGCTCAAGTGTCGCGATGAATCCCCCTCGTTCAAGATACCCGATCAGATGATGTCGAAGCAGCGCCGCATCGCTCGGAGAAAAGGTCGCATCTGGCTCGGGAACGCTCCCCGTCTTATATCGAACGTATTCCGAAAAGCTCAATGGAAAAAGCTCTCGCACAAGAGAACGACCCCTGAACTCGCTCTTAAGTTCTGAGGACAGCATCTTAGAAGAAGATCCCGTCACATAGACGGTCGCTTTCTCCGTATCGACTACACGCCGCAGAAACGCACCCCATTCGGGAATTTCCTGGATCTCGTCAAAGAAAATGTAAGCGCCCTCGGTTCGAGCAGCAGGATACAGCACATAGAACGTGTCGAGCACGTCCGCCAGCAGCGATGGCTCATACGGGCGCAAGCGCTCATCCTCAAAATTGAAGTAAAGCATCCGGTCAAGCTCAACGCCCCGGCTCTGAAGCCGCCGCATCTCCTGATACAGGCGATACGTCTTTCCACAACGGCGGGCCCCCACAATCACATTTACGATGTTGTCGCGCTTTGGCTCCTGTGGGTTTCCTAGATCAAGGTCTCGCTCAAAGACCTGCGGAACCCCCTGCTGTTCAAAGTCCTTTATTTTCTGGGCAATCAAGTCGTTGAATGCCATGATTCTCCAATCTTGCTCTCTAGCTAATCAAAATTATACCGATTCTTGATTAATTAGAGAGCAAGATTTTGTCTGACTTGATTAACACTTAAGCAAGTTTTTTCACTATTACTGCTCGAAGGATGCCGAGTGGCTGAGAGGACAACCAAGCTCGAATGCGACTCCCCGAGCAGTCGATTTGGGACGGGGATATTATGACCACCCTACAAAAGTCAGCGCCACGGGTCAGCTTCGAACAGCGGTTCGCGCTCGGGGCGGCGATCGCTGTAGGGATCGTAGCCGTCATCGTCCTCGTTCTCGGCACGGATGTAGGGGTCGCGCGGCTTGGGCGCCGGCTTAGGCGCAGGCTTGGGTGCGGCGGGCGCCGCCTCAGCCGCCAGTGCGTTCGTCTTGTTCTCGTCTTTCATCTGCATAGCTCCTTGCCATGTGCTCACGTTCAACATCATCGATTGTCGCACGAAAAAGGGCGGCGGACCCAATCGGATCCGCCGCCCTTGGCGTTCGGCTCTAAAGGCAGATTTTAAGGCATGGCCCAAAATCTACTCGGCGTCGGGGACCTCATAGGTGGCCGCCGGCGTGTTGTCGCACACGACGGTAAAGCCGCCGTCCTTGTCGACATCGACCGTCACCTGATCGCCCTCGCGCACCGTGCCGTCGATGATAGCGGCGGCGATGGCGTCCACGACCTCGCGCTGGACCAGGCGCTTGAGCGGACGGGCACCGAACACGGGGTCCAGGCCACCCACGGCGAGCATCTGCTTGGCCGCCGGGGTGATGGCAAGCGTCATGCGCTCCTTGGCCAGGCGTGCGCGAACATCGGCAAGTTGGATGTCGACGATCTTCTCGATCTGCGCCATGCCGAGCGGATGGAACACCACGATATCGTCGATACGGTTGAGGAACTCGGGGCGGAAGGTCTGAGCCATGGCCGCGTCGACCTGATGACGCATCTCCTCCTCGTCCTTGCCCGAAAGCTCGGCGATAGCCTTAGAGCCCACGTTGCTCGTCATGATGATGATCGTGTTCTTGAAGGACACCTGGCGACCCTGACCGTCGGTCAGACGGCCGTCATCGAGCACCTGCAACAGCACGTTGAATACATCCGGGTGAGCCTTCTCCATCTCGTCGAGCAGGATCACGGAGTACGGACGACGGCGCACAGCCTCGGTGAGCTGACCGCCCTCGTCGTAACCCACGTATCCCGGGGGCGCACCGATCAGACGCTGGACGCTGAACTTCTCCATGTACTCGGACATGTCGATACGCACGAGCGCGCGCTCGTCATCGAACAGGCACTCGGCCAGCGCCTTGGCGAGCTCGGTCTTGCCTACACCGGTGGGGCCCAGGAAGAAGAAGCTGCCGATGGGCTTGTCCGGATCGGAGAGGCCCGCACGGCTGCGGCGCACGGCCGCGGCGACAGCGGAGACGGCCTCGTCCTGGCCAATGACGCGCTTATGCAGCTCACCCTCCAAGCCCTTCAACTTGTCGAGCTCGCCCTGCATCATCTTGGAGACGGGCACGCCGGTCCAGGCGCTCACGACCTCGGCGATCTCATCGGAGGTCACCTGTTCGTTGAGGCCCTCGCCGTCCTGCTGCTTTTGTGCCTCGAGCGCAGCCTCGGAATCCTGAATCTGCTGCTGCAGGCCCGGAATCACGGAGTAGCGCAGCTCGGACGCACGGCCCAGGTCGCCGTTGCGCGTCGCACGCTCCTCCTCGCTCTTGGCCTCGTCGAGCTGTCCCTTGAGCTCCTGCACGTGGTCGATGGCGTTCTTTTGGTTGAGCCAGCCGGCCTTTTGCACATTGAGCTTTTCCTGGACCTCGGCAATCTCTTGGCGCAGGGCCTCCAGACGCTCCTTGGAGGCGTCGTCGGTCTCCTTCATGAGCGCCTGCTCCTCGATCTGCAGCTGGGTGAGCTGACGCGTGGTGGCGTCGATCTCGACCGGCATACTGTCGAGCTCCATGCGTAGGCGGCTTGCCGCCTCATCGACCAGATCGATGGCCTTGTCGGGCAGGAAGCGGTCGGCGATGTAGCGATCGGAGAGGTCGGCAGCTGCCACGAGCGCGCTATCGGTGATATGCACGCCGTGGAAGATCTCGTATTTCTCCTTCAGGCCACGCAGGATCGAAATGGTGTCCTCGACGGTAGGCTCGCTCACCATAACGGTCTGGAAACGACGGGCGAGCGCCGCGTCCTTCTCGATGTACTTGCGGTATTCGTCGAGCGTGGTCGCGCCGATCGCGTGCAGGTCGCCACGGGCGAGCGCCGGCTTGAGGATGTTGCCGGCGTCCATGGAGCCCTCGGTGGCACCCGCGCCCACGATGGTGTGGAGCTCATCGATGAACAGGATGACCTTGCCCTCGGACTTTTGCACTTCCTTGAGCACGGCCTTCAAGCGGTCCTCGAACTCGCCGCGATACTTGGCGCCGGCGACCAGCGCGCTCATGTCGAGCTCGATAAGGTCGCGGTCGCGCAGGGTGCTCGGCACGTCGCCGGCCACGATACGCTGGGCGATGCCCTCGACGATGGCCGTCTTGCCGACGCCCGGCTCACCGATGAGCACGGGGTTGTTCTTGGTGCGACGGGACAGGACCTGGATGGTGCGGCGAATCTCATCGGTACGGCCGATGACCGGGTCGAGCTTGCCGGCGCGGGCCAGATCGCAGATGTTGCGACCGTACTGCTCCAGTGCCTCAAACTGAGTCTTGTCCTCGGCAGACGTCACGCGGTCATCGCCACGCAGCTCCTCGTAGACTTGCTCGATGCGCTCCTTGGTGACGCCGGCGTCGCGCAGCACGCGGCCCGCCTCGCCCTTGTCCTCGGCGAGCGCCATCAGCAGATGCTCAGTCACCACAAAGCTGTCGCCCATCTTGGTAGCCTTCTTCTCGGCCTTCTCGATGACGCGGACAAGCTCGTTGGACAGGCCCATCTGCTGACCCTCGCCCGAAACCTTGGGCGCATGGTCGATGGCATCCTGCGTGGAGCGCGCGAGTTGAGCCGGATCGGCACCAATGCGCTCGATGATCACGGAGATATTGCGTTCACCGGCACCGAGCAGGGCAGACAGCAGGTGAATCGGTTCCACCGCGCCGGCCTGCGCGTCGGCAGCCGTGCTCATGGCGGTCTGCAACGCCTCACGCGACGTCATTGCTAGCTTATCGATTCTCATGGAATCACCTCTCTTGGGGTGGCCGCCCTACGGGGCGGCTTCACGTTGTTCGAGAAGTATTGTTGCCAGCTTTGCGCGACCTTATACACAAATCTAAGTCTCTATATATAAGATTTTATGAGTGATTGAGAGATGGGGGATAGAGATGTCGGCCCGCTGTGGCCCCGGCGCGCTACCGTCTCGATCTGTAACATCTAGCAGTCATTTTTGGTCCTAGGTGTTACAGATCGAGATGAAATGTTCAGTAGCTCCCCTTTATCTCAATCTGTAACATCTACTCGGCAAATAGAGCTCTATCTGTTACAAATCGAGACGAACAGAAGACACCCGAATCGAAAATCTAAATCTGTAACACCAAGCCCACTTTTAGCGGCCAAGGTGTTACAGATCGAGACAAACCAAGAACTACTACAAAGGGGACGGGTTCCTTTGTGGTGGTTGCAGTCTCTATTTACTTGCCGAACCCGTGCTTCCCGATTCGCCGCTCCAGGGCATCTCATCCTCGAACAGCCACGTACGGGCAGACCCACTATCGCGTGCAGTCTGCGGGTCGGGCAAGCAGGTCTGTTCATAGGCATCTTGGATACACTGACCCATAAAATCGTTGAGCTCGGCCTGGTCGCCCTCCATGACATAGGCTGCATCGCCGGCCATGATGTAAATACCCGGACCCTCATTGCCCTCGTAACCCGGATCGTACGAGACATCACATAACTTTGCGCCGTTTGCAGTGTCCAGCTCGATGGAAGAGTGGCATCCGCCAACCATGTCGTTCGCTTTTGCCCGATAGGACGCATATCCGTACCAACGCTTAAATGTTTTGCCCTTGAGTAGCTCGGACGTCCTATCGATCAGGCTTGTATCCGTGGTATAGCGCATGGCCCCAAGCTGAATACGCGGATAATTGCTAATACCCAGCACAGCCGGCTGCTCATCAAAATCAACGGTAATGGTCTCGGGCTTGTCGTCGCCGGTCAGAAGTTCGACAGATTGAGCCACAGGCTTGACCAACGGCTCCGTCACCGCAGCAGGTAGAAATGCCATACCGACAGCGCCCGCGCCAACCACAGCGATCGCAAGCGCCAAGACAATCAATCCAATACGGGCAGAACGGCTCACGGCAAAACACCCCACAATGCAAACCTTCGTCACCTGCACTAATGATACCGCCAGCTGACACTATTACCAAAAGAAGCCGCGCGCTCCTCACCACCACAAAGGGGACAGGCACCTTTGTGGTGGTTTTCGACGCTAACGGTCGACCATCTCGCGCCATGAGATTAAACTTGAATTGTTCTCTGAACATATCCATTTCTGCCTATCCTCAACAGATCTTTGTCTCGAGGAGCGCATATGAAACCGTCTCATTCCACCGGTCGCAACGTCATCGCCATTCTCGCCATACCCATCGTGATACTCTTCCTTATCGTCATCACGCCCTTTTCCTTTGGTATCGCCTCGCCCTTCGATCTTTGCGGGATGATCGACGCCGGCTCGCGTGCCACCTCGCTCTCCTTTATCTGCCGTGGCGTGTTCTACGAATATGCAATTCCCACCGGAAGTTGGCAGTCCAAGTTACCGTTGCTCGGCAAGGTCGACGGATGCTCCCCCTATTTCTGCCTTGAACCTCAGGCGCTAAACTATCTGATCGACGACCAGCCACTCGACTCCATCACCCTCGCCTACGACTACGCACCAAACACCGATGAGCGCCACATGAACCAAGTCCTCGACAAGATGCTTGGACAGTGCGGGCTCACCGAGGAGGCCGGTCGAACCATCTATAGCAACCAGCAATTAAAGCGAACAGAACTCCGCCGTGTCGGAAAAATCAAAGGGCGAAACGGGGCTGCCTACTGGCAGGCCTGGGCGACACGCGACAAGAGCGAATTCGGGCACAGCACCTATACGGTCACCGTCTACACCAAAGACGGAATTAAGGACAATGTTGACGATTTCGCGTCATCCAAACTCGGCATCCCCAAAACAACCAAACCCGCCAGCCCGGATGAAATCCTGTAGGGACGCTCATTAGAATGTCGTTCAACGAGCACGGCAACATCGAGCTCGCCCCCCACCACCACAAAGGGGACAGGAGCCTTTGTGGTGATCTTCGGCCCCGACGTTCACCATCTCAATCCATAACATCTAGCGGCCGTTTTTGGGTCCAGATGTTACGGATCGAGATGAATTGTTCAGCGATGCCCGTTTATCTAGATCTGTAACAACTACTCGGCAAATAAGGGTCTACCTGTTACAGAACGAGACAAACCGCGGACCACCACAAAGGTGCCTGTCCCCTTCGTGGTGGTTTTCGACAAAAAGAAACCGCCCCATTAACAGAGGCGGCATCAAGCAAGTCTATTTATTAGCGTCCCTCAAGACCCAACGAGAACGCAGAAATGTAGCCCGGGGCTTACCCTTTCCCGAACGCGACCCTCGCGAAGCGCGTGAGCGGGCGGGAAAGGGTAAGCCCCGGGCGGACAATTAAGTGCGTTACTCGGCAGCGGCCTTGAACTTGTTGTAGTTGATCAGGCAGCCAGCCTTGACGATGGCACGCTCCTCTGCCGTCATATCGGCAATGTAGAGCTCAATCTGCTCAACCGCACCGTCGGCGCGCACCACGTAGGCGGCGATGTCCTGCAGGTCGCCATCGAGCGCGGCACGGATACCCGGCACAAAGACGTAGTCGCCCACCTCAAAGTTGGGCTCGGCCTCCATCTGGAAGGGCACCATGCCCCAGTTCATCACGTTGGAGCGATAGCGCTTGGTGGCGTACTCGTGGACGATGTTGGCCAAGCCGCCAATCACGCGCTGGCAGCTCGCGGCCTGCTCGCGGGCGGAACCGTCACCGGGCTTCTTGGCATAGAGCATAGAGCCGTACTCGGTCGCCTTGGCATCGGCCGCGACGCCCGCGCCGGCCAGTGCCTCAAACACACCAGCAAGCTCGGCATCGAGTGCCGCCAGGTCGCCTGCTGCCTCGCCGGCAACGCGGCGCTTCTCAACGGCGTCGACCTCCTTGGAGCGGCCCACGTAGGCCGGATCGCGACGGCTCAGCGTAAACTCGGCCAGGCCCAGCGGGTTGGAGCGGAAGGAGCTCGTCTCGCCCGAGGGAATGAGCTCGTCGGTCGTGGTGACCGGGTCCATGATCTTGGAGCACACCTTGAGCAGGATGTCATCGCCGAGCGGCTCCATCGCGGGCCACGGCTTGATGTTGGGGCCTTCGACCAGCTCGTCGGCAGGCTCCGCCTTGCCAAAGCCCCAGTACACGCGCTTCTTGTAGGGAGCGTCGTCAAAGGTGTACTCGCAGGCCTCGTCCCAAGTCTCCTCGGGCAGGTCGGTCGCCGGCGTCAGGACGCCGCCGTTGGCAGCCGTCGCCGCAATGGAGCGGGCGTCCATCAGGGCCACGGCACTCAGCTGGCCATTGCCCGGCTTGGAACCCTCGCGGTTGGGGAAGTTGCGCGTAGTGTGGCGGATTGAAAGGCCGTTGTTGGCAGGCGTATCGCCGGCGCCAAAGCACGGACCGCAGAACGCCGTGCGCACGATCGCGCCGGCCTCCATAAGGTCGTAGATGTAGCCGCGGCGTGTAAGCTCGAGCGCCACGGGCTGGCTCGTGGGGTAGACCGACAGCGAGAACTCGCCGCAGCCGGTGTTGGCACCCTTGAGCACGCGGGCAGCTTGGACCACGGAGTCGTAGTTGCCGCCCGAGCAGCCGGCGATAACGCCCTGCTGCACGCGCAGTTTGCCGTCGACGATCTTGTCGAGCAGGCTAAAGTGCGTCTTGCCCTCGCCGATCTTGGCGGCCTCGAGCTCCACCTCATGCAGGATGTCCTCGAGGTTCTCGTTGAGCTCGTCGATCTCAAAGCCGTTGGAAGGATGGAACGGCAGCGCGATCATGGGCTTGATGCTCGACAGGTCGACCTCGACGCAGCCGTCGTAGTAGGCGACATCGGCGGGCTTGAGCTCGCGGTAGTCGTCGCCGCGGCCGTGCATGGTCAAAAACGCGTGCGTGTCCTCGTCGGTGGCCCAGATGCTCGACAGGCAGGTGGTCTCGGTGGTCATGACGTCGACGCCGTTGCGGTAGTCGGTCGTCATGCTCGCGATGCCGGGACCCACAAACTCCATAACCTTGTTCTTGACGTAGCCCTTGGTAAAGACGGCGCGGATGATAGCGAGCGCCACATCGTGCGGGCCGACGCCGGGGCGCGGGGCGCCCGTGAGATAGATGGCCACGACGCCGGGATAGGCAACGTCGTAGGTGTCGCGCAGCAGCTGCTTTGCCAGCTCGCCGCCGCCCTCGCCCACGGCCATGGTGCCCAGGGCGCCATAGCGGGTGTGCGAGTCGGAACCCAGAATCATCTTGCCGCAACCGGCGAAGTTCTCGCGCATAAAGGAGTGGATGACGGCGATGTGCGGCGGGACGAAGATGCCGCCGTACTTCTTAGCAGCCGAGAGACCAAAGACGTGGTCGTCCTCGTTGATGGTACCGCCCACGGCGCACAGTGAGTTATGGCAGTTGGTGAGCACGTAGGGCAGCGGGAACTGCTCCATGCCCGAGGCGCGCGCCGTCTGGATGATGCCGACAAAGGTGATGTCGTGGCTCGCCATGGCGTCGAAGCGAATCTTGAGTGCCTCGGGGTCGCCCGACGTATTGTGTGCCTGAAGGATCGAATACGCGATGGTGCCGCGCTTGGCATCCTCGGGCGTCTGCGTAATGCCGCGCTCAGCGGCCTCGGCCGCAGGCACAACCTCGCTGCCGCCACGCAGGTAGATGCCGTCCTCGTACAGCTTGACCATACTGTCTCCCACTCTGCCCGAAAGGCTCGGGCGCATAGCATACATTCGTTCAATATCGTGCCATAGAACGGTTGCGAGTGGGTTACGAATCTGCGCGTTCACTTTATCTCAGTAAAGCAAAGGACGAGCCCAGTGTGGGGCCGGCAGATTTGGCGCAAGAGCGTCCCTTTCGACTAGTCATTTAAGAACGTCCCCAATGACTACGGAGCAAGGCAACGCCGCAGGTAGAGGACGGACAGCGAGCGACGTCCAGGGCGAACAAGTTGGCATCAAAACCACCCCTAAAAGGGGTGGTTTGCTCTTAGGGTATAACCCTTGGATTTCCGGCACGCGTCTAAAGGCGCCGGCCCTCACGGGATTCGGGCCGCACTGCAGATTGACCCGTGACGGGCCGGTCAAACCGGCGCTATTTACGCCCCGGCCCCCTATCGAAGGGGT